>DAWS01000011.1:0-4724 GCA_002506025.1 Euryarchaeota archaeon UBA111
CGTAAAAGGCAAAATGCAGTGCTGTAAGTCATTTTTTATGGACACTGGGGGATTTGAACCCCCGGCCTTCTGGTTGCAAACCAGACGCTCTTCCAACTGAGCTAAGCGCCCTCAAGGTTTGCGGGGAGTCACCACCTTTTCTATGTTGTTGATGGGCTTGACTATTCAACACGGTCAATGGTAGCGTCCCGGTCTGGTCCAACACCAACTGATGTACATGGAACGCCAACTAAATTCTCTACTTGTTTGATATAGTGTTGAGCCGCTGATGGCAGCACTGAATAACCAAGTCCCTCGTCGTTAGCTTTCTTAGCGATTCCTAACCATTCCGTAAGACTGTGTGCGGGGAAACCTGGCATCGATATGTAGATTGGTTTGCATCTTGCCAATGCCGATGCACTGGACGGCATTTCCCTGATTTCCTTGCCATCTAATTCATACGCTACACAAATTTTCAATTCATCCAAGCCACCTAAAACATCTAACTTGGTTAGGGCCAGACCAGTAAAACCGTTAATCCGGTTTGCGTGGCGCATAACAACTGCATCAAACCATCCACAGCGCCGCTTTCGGCCCGTAGTGGTACCGAACTCATGCCCGACAGTGCCAAGATGGTCGCCTGTTTCATCCTCCAATTCAGTTGGCATCGCTCCATTACCAACCCTAGTGATGTATGCTTTTGTGATACCAATCACCTCAGTGACATGACCGGGATGGATGCCTGCGCCGTGAGTAGAATTTCCGCGTGATGTGATACTTGAGGTCACAAATGGGAATGTGCCTTGATCGATATCTAATAAACAACCTTGAGCTCCCTCTAAAATGACATGCTCATCCATCTTCAGAGCATTGTCAAGCATTAGACCCGTATTGCCGATACTCGAGGCGTAGTTATCCCATATCCAATTTACATCTGCAGTCAAATCCTCTACACTGATGCGTTGTGAGCAGCCAGCAGCATCAAGTGACGCATTCATTCTTGTTACCGTTGATTCATACCATGAGTTGTCGTTTCTGACTTCATCAATGTCGCCGAATCTAAGCCCTATACGATTTATTTTGTCGGCATATGTTGGTCCAATCCCGCGTCCTGTAGTGCCAATTTTTTTGTCTAGCCCGTCTAGATATCTGTGATAAGGTAGGATAATGTGCGCTCTCTCGCTAACATGTAATCGGTCACCTCGTGGATCCTCGCCTGTTGATTCCTCCCAATTTTTTAGCTCCTTGTCGAGGACCCATGGGTCAATTACCATGCCATCACCCAAGATTAGATTGCATTCTTTTCTGGTAATTCCGGATGGCAACAGATGGAATTTCAATACCTCATCACCCAATACAACCGTGTGTCCAGCATTGTTACCGCCTTGAAATCGAGCAACCCAAGTCGCTTGCTCCGCTATCCTGTCAACTAGCTTTCCTTTCCCTTCATCGCCCCACTGGGCCCCTAGCACAACTGTTGCTGGCATCTCTCTCAATGCCCTCTCTGTGAGTACCGTCTTTGAACTATGTCATCGATTTTCTAATACGATTAAATAAGTATATAGACCTGTAAGCCGATTAAACAACAGTTTATATCAACTCGAAGATAGTTAGCAATGAGTCAGTGAAAACTAAGCGACAAGCCAACGACAGTAATGGGATAAAGAGGTCAGCGAAATATCAACGAGTTTATAATGGTCGAGATACAACTAGATAACTGGAGGTTAAGTAAATGGAATCCGATAGAAGTAAGAATCCAAGGTCTGACATCAAAGAGTATGGACTATTCGACCCAAGCAGAAGAGTTGTCGACGGTCACACTAGACCATGTGAAGAATGTGGAGCAGTTGATTGGCAGCTAGATGACACCAGAGGAGAAATCATCTGCAACTCGTGCGGTTTAGTCGTTGAAGAAAACGTCATTGACCCCGGTGCTGAGTGGACCAACCGCGACAAGACCGAAGACAGGTCTAGAGTAGGTCAACCACTTACATACACTCTCGCTGACAAAGGACTTAACACATCAATTGATGTAAGAGACCTGAATACTGGTTCAGCCGGAAGACACGGAATCAGCTCCCAAGCACGAAGAGACTGGCGCCGACGAAGAGTAATTGACGAACGCTCAAAGACTAGAAAAAGCCGTGAACGAAATCTAGTCAAAGCAAATCAAATGATAAGAGACAGGTCTGACCTGCCAAAATCTCTGCAAGAAGAGACCGCTAGACTTTACCGAAGGTTGAGCGGCGACGGTTTTGTGACCGGCCGATCTATCGCCGGTGTCGCCGCGGCATGCACCTATCTAGTAGCCCGTGAAGAAAATCTGCCCCGCCAAATTCCAGAGATTGCAACGAGTTATGACATAACTGAAAAAGAACTTTCTCGATTGATTAGGCAAGTGTCCCGAAAACTAAATCTACACAAGATTACATCACCGAATGAGTATTTCGACAAATTCATTTCTGATTTGCAACTACCACCTAACATCTTCACTCAGGTAAACCATCTGTGGTCGAAAATACAACCCCACGAAGACATATGGCAAGGCAAAAAGCCAATGGGAGTCGCCGCCGCTTTGATTTACAAGGCTGCTTCGGAGTCAGGAACATCTCGCACACAATCCGACATATGCAAGGTTGCCAACGTTTCTGAAGTCACTTTGAGAGGATTGCTCAGAATATTCGATGGACTACTAGCTCAACTCGGTGAAGCTTCAAAGCAGTGATACCCTAAAATTGAATAATCGCAAACTAGTGGCGTTAGTATGGGTTTCAAAGCAAAAGCTAGGAAACATCGTCAACAGGATTCTTCCAGCAAGGATAATCGAAAGAAAAAATCTACCGAAGGAGAACTCGCTTGCGCAATCAACGGTTGCGACAAATTCGCTGACAAGTCATTAGGTGGTCGTTCGCTTTCGCTCGACAACGCAATTGATGTATGGGGTCAGGGAAACTTCACCGCTTTGAAAGGCAGAGTACGCGTTTGCAAGCCATGTTACAGACTTTGGAAGAAAGAAAATAAAAACGAAGATACCTACTGATTTCACTTTAAGTTTGAGACATAGGGGTCTCAGAAAAGTAATCCTACCAACGGCCAGCATTTCTTTTGTATGACAAATGGAACAGTAGTCAGAAGTATGGTTTTGCCAAATGGATATATCATTGCGTTAGATGATGGAATGATTAGTTGGCGGCCTAGTAGTGGACGAAGAACGAATTACCGGTTACAGTATCCCGCCGCCGTGTTGTTAGGGATGGTGGGTCCTACTGGATCTTGTGAGTCTGTCGTTATAGGAGATACTAGGGGCAATGTGATTCGTCTATCATTACCAAGATTAGACCTGTTAGATGCCTGTGAGACCTCTGGTAGCGTGATAAGATCTATCTGTCGGGTATCAAACAGCTCAGACAGATTGCTTGTTGGTGATGATAGTGGACATGTTTGGCTTATTGGTCGAGATGTCCCCAACAATTTCCTCTTACTATTCAAACACGATGAATGTATAACTAGTATCAGAACCCAAGACAACGAGATTACCATTCAAAGTGGCTGGTCCAAGTATCACTATGATTGGGAAGGGGTGATGAAGTCTAATTATGACAGAAATGAATTATTTTACCAAAAGAAGATTGAGCGAACTAACCGCAGAGCGAGACTACTAGAGAGGAAAGGGAACAACTCTGGATTAGTAGCGATGCTTGATCTGCCGATGATTAGCTAATATCCTCTTTTTCCTCGAGTGGCCATGGTGGATGCGGTGTCAGCCACAAAGCAGTCTGAGCCGGACGAGACCACGATTTTGGAGCTCTACCCTCACGTTCTACGCACTCCTCAAAGAACTCAATGTGGCGCTGTAAAACCTCGTTGACATGAGATTTACCCTTTATTGCAGGACCTTGGAGAGGTATGATAGTCTCCAATTTTAATTTCTTTATTGCCCTTAGACTACTGACAATATCTGGCAAACAACCGGTTGGCATGTCCCATCTAGTTGGTCTATCCGCCCTTGGTATTAATTGTCCAGTGATTAACAATTCTTTCTCCGGGATGTAGTATGCCATACTATCTGAGCAATGTCCTGGTAATGCCATGGCACAAACTTGGCCATCGCCAAGAGCGAATACATCACCGTCTTCTACAATATCGGTTTTCGTAAAAGGCATATCTGAATCAAATCTATTTGCCCAAGTTGTGAAAAAATCTCCGGTTTCTAGCGCTGACTGTCCTTCACGATGTATATGAATTGGGCAGTTTCCAAGATGTGAAGAAAGAAAGTCTGCTCCACCTGAGCACGGAAACCTCCTAGAAGTCAATAGTATTCTGTCGATGCCTAATTCATTGCCATCATCACCTTCTAAAATTCCCTGAATTCGTTCCAATTGGAGTGCTTGATACCATGATGTTCCTGCATCGATAATTATCGATCCAATAGTACCAATTACCAAAACTACATTTGAATCATGATGGATACCGGGCAACCGCACGATTCGCATAGATGGCGCTTACTAGAATAGTGTTTGAATGTAGTGATTAGGAGTAAAACACCGATTGGTAGTTTGGTTGTGATTATATAGGGGGAGTTTGTGGGCCTTCTATGGCACGGTTCCCTGAAGCAGAAGCGAGAATGCTTCGCAGGAAAATTTGCATGAAGTGCAATGCAAGACTTGCTTACCGTGCGGTCAAGTGTAGGAAGTGCAACTACAAAGGATTGCGTCCTAAGAATATTGAGCGCAAGGGTGCTTGAG
>DAWS01000011.1:5110-16685 GCA_002506025.1 Euryarchaeota archaeon UBA111
GGTATAATAACAGGAAATAGGAATACCAATAGTGGCAGTTTGTAACTGACCCATACTTTTTCGACATTGTTAAGACGTAGTTGCGCTATTTTCTCTGCTAATTGTTCCTCAGATGGAGTTCTACGTGGGGCCCTTGTATTGTGATATACCTTTACACGACCATCAGGCATTTCAATTATTGAACTAAGTAGCCAGACATGACTTTTTTGCACATTATCTAAATCCATCATTGTTGAATGCCAAAACATCCGAAGATCGCTAAGTGACTTTACATTACCTTGGAACAAGTTCTTGATAACTAGTACTAATGGAATGAATAAGAAAGTCAGTCCACCCCACATCAGCAGTGATATCGCAGGGGGTAATTGCAATGAAACCTCGCTGCTGTAATTTGTGACTACTGGCATGGTAGACCAATTTGGGACTAGAATTGCTACCCACATCAGCGCCTTAGCATCTGCACCACCGTGTATCAGTCGCAATCTCCAACCTAGATCGATGACAAAGATTACGATAAGTCCTGACAGGGTAGTCCAATACAAAGCAGCCATTCCTGTTGCTTCACCAAGTAATAGCTCAAGCGCATCAACCTCGCTATACTTTATCATACCCAAAATAACACCTAGCAAACTAATGAGATACCACAAGGAGACGAGAATATCCTCTCTATTTCCTGCTAACAAATCATTGATTGTCGGTCGACCAATTATTGACATGGAAGCATAGGCGACAACTGCGGAGGCGGTGAGGAAGACGGTCCAATCGGCATTTCGTGCTAATAATTCTAAACACCAAATGAATATCGCGGGTTTTACCCAAACCAACCAGTGATCGTTGCTAACTCTACGCTCCTTGTGGTCCATCCAAGCAGCCCAGCCCATACCAAGCAGGAGGACAAACACCCTACTCCAGCCTAAGACCTGCTCGCTTGTCAGTCCCATGACAGGTGCGTGTCGACAATGAATTTAAAGGCGGCCTACTAAGTGGGTAGATTACCCAGCATTGGAGGAATTGCTATGGATGTGGAAACAAGATTGCAACAAGTGGCGACTGTCATCAACCAAATCGATGATCCAAAAGTGCCCAGAAACATTCGTCGACAGGCCAAGGAAGCCTGCGACCAATGGCTGCTAAACAAAAGCAAAAAACTCGACGTGCGAATTGCAATGAGTCAATCCAAACTTGAAGAACTGTATGAGGATCCAAACATACCTCCAGAATTCGGAACATTGATTCTTATGATCAATACTGAATTGGAAAAAATACTCACCGAAGTGTTATGATTCCTCATAATTAGCATCCGGTAAAATTTTGATCTTCAACGATAATATAGCTGAGCACAACATTAGAATTCCACAAATGTGGAAAGCCGTGTGGTAATCTAAGGGCCAGTCTCTTGACACTGTGAAAGTCCATACTATGCCGCCTGTCAGCGGACCCAATATACGTGCAAAAGAGCTTACCGATTCTTGAGCCCCCATGACTATTCCGAGGTTTATTCCCTCGTGTTTGGCAAAGGTCGTCAATAAGGACGATGAAGAGGGTTGGAAAAGACCACTACCAACTGCAACGATTATTGCAACAATAACTAACTGCACTGTCGCATACTCGGCCTGTGTATACGGAATTAAGACTAAACCTGTGCCGCATATGAAGCATGACAACGGTAGCATTCTCCTTGCTCCTAACTTACGTGACAATGGCCCAATAAGTACGCCCTGAGTAACTATTCCGGCAATACCAATAACGGCAAATATCCTACCGTTTTGTGCCTCATTGTAACCTAGGCCACCATCGCTTAGAGGCATTCCAGTGTATAGTATGAATACTGCATGCATGATGGTAAAACCGAAGATAAAGAGCATAGTTGCCCAGATAATAATGGATATTGACCCTTTGTTAAGCATTGAATAGGATTGCTTGAACGATTTGCTCAGCCTACCTACCCAGTTGACACTATCGCCGGAAGAGCGTTTTGATTTAGGTAGTGATTCTGGCAGATAAAAATAAGCATAGACGAACGAAACTAGAGATAATGCACCTGCAGCAACGCAGGGTAGTAGGTATGGATAGGTCTCAAAGATCGTGCCCACAAAGAGGTCCCACTTTGTTGCCGGGTTAGATAACTCTCCACCGATAAATGGTCCAATAGTGAAACCTAATCCAAAAGCAGCACCAATAAGACCCATGCGTGTGTTGAGTTGTGCCGGCGTCGAAACATCACCGATGTATGCTCTTGCAACTGCTAAGTTACCATTGAATACACCAGCCATGAATCTTGCTGTCAATGCGATGAACAATGTATTAGCCAATCCAAACATGGTGAAAAATACCGTGTTTCCAATTAGACCAACCATCAAAACTGGCCTACGTCCAATCCGGTCGGACACCGAGCCCCAAAATGGTGAAAACAGAAACTGTGCTGCCGAGTATGAGGTCATTAGCAAACCAACCCATAACCCGACCTCAACAATGCCTTGAGATGTAGCTAAATCTTCAACCAGATATGTTAGAAATGGTATCACAATTCCGAAACCAATCATGTCGATTACGGTAGCCAAAAAGAGCACAGTAAGGGCTCCCCTGCCCGCTGTAACAGCAGGTTCAGCAGGTTGACTGATAGTCATATTGTCCACCCAATACTCATGGTTTTTCTAGTCAGCGCCGGATAGGAACCAAAAATTTGGTTTAAGCTGAGGGTGATTTCTTAGTTACATCAGGAGTGAGTCTATCGATAACACCGCCAAGACGTTCAACTAGGCCTGCTTTGTGCTCGTGCTTAATTAGCGCTTGTTCCATAACTTCGTCCAGCGAGTCAACGGCGATTACTTCTATCTTGTCAACATACTTGTCATCGATTAGCACGTCTTGCATATTTGCTCTAGGCACAACCACTGTCTTGATTCCAGAGAACGCAGCTGCTTCAATCTTGGCGGTTACCCCGCCGATTGGTAGGACCTCTCCTCTAACTGATAGCGATCCGGTCATTGCTAAGTCTTGTCTGATTGGTATTTCTTCCAACGCTGATATAACAGCAGTAGCAATGGTGATTGATGCTGAATCCCCATCGACGCCGTGGGTATCTACGAACTGAATGTGTATGTCATAGTCCGAAATATCTTTGCCGGTCAGTTTCTTGATGACTGCACTGACGTTGGTAACGCTTTCTTTGGCCAAGTCCGAGAGACCGCCAGTGGCATGAATCTTGCCACCTCCACCTTGTGATGGTGTAACAAGTGCTTCAACAGGCAGCATAATACCGCTAAAGTCAGATAAGCCAGAATTGGCGCCGAGGACAGCTAAACCGTTTACACGGCCAACTCTCTCACCGGAGTTAACAATCAGTGAGTAGTCCCGGCGACGCTCAATCATCCGGTCAGCAACTTGTTGTTCTAGAGGCTTAGCGATGTTTCTCGCTCCAAGCACGTGTGCAGCTGTGGTGTATTTCGAGCCGTCCTCACTTGCTAAATCACCGGCAATTCGGATTAGCCCGCCAAGTTCTCTAAGACGCAGTGATAGTTTTCCTCTTCTTCCAGCTCTTCTCTGTGCTTCGCGGAGAATTATTCCAACTGCTGATTTGTCGAAGTGAGGGATTTCACGATTTGTTCCCATGTCCCTGGTCACTTCCTGAGCGATGAAACGAATCAGACGTCGTCGGTTTCTTGAGGTGTCGGGCATGTCTGAATTTACATAAACTTCGTAGCCATAACCTCTAATTCTACTACGCAGGGCTGGGTGCATTCCTTGAATGGCATCGAGATTTCCTGCAGCTATTAGAATAAAGTCACAAGGCACTGGCTCTGTTTTTGTGAGTGCACCTGATGAACGCTCTGACCGACCAGATATTGAGAAGGCTCTTTCTTGCATTGCAGTAAGTAGCGCTTGTTGCTCCTCCAACCGGAGAAGGTTAACTTCGTCGATGTAGAGCACTCCCTTGTGAGCTCGATGTATGGCTCCTGGTTCGACTCGGTCGTGGGCTGATGTTTCCATACCACCAGATTGGAACGGGTCGTGCCGTACATCGCCCAAGAGTGATCCGGATAACGTAGCTGTTGCGTCTACAAATGGTGGCATCTCGCTAGCATCGTGCTTAATCAAAAGTTTTGGGATACGGCTTTCATCGGAGGCTCCCAAACGGCCACGAATGAACATATATCCGAACATTAGCAAAAATCCTCCAAACAATAGCGTAATTATATCGCCGGTTTGGAGGGTTGCAATTATCAGCAGAAAACCAATTGCTGCGAATGCTATCAACAACATTTTTTGTGATCGTTCCCGTTGTTGCCTAATAGCCTCACGCTGAAGTTTAACAATCCGCTCACCTCGTGATGCTGGCACACACCTGATTCTTGGTTCGTTTTCATCATCCTCATTAGGGTATACCAGGACATCCTCAAGAACATCTCTTGGTAGTAACTCAGTCATAGATTTCGCTAACATTGACTTGCCGGTTCCCGGGTCACCAATCATAAGCATGTGTCGCCTTTGCTCTGCTGCTTTACGGATAACTACGGATCCGGTTTCCTGACCGATTACTTGGTCAACGAGAGTTTCTGGTATAGGGACATCTTCTGTGGACTCGAATTCAACCGATTCAATCCATTCTTCAACGCTTTGATTGAGGATTTCGTCGTTACCTGTAGGTTCGGGTGCCCAAACGGTAACCTCGTCCTCAGAGGGTTCCAGAACTTCGATATCTTCACCGGTCACATTATCCCCTTGCCCTTCTCCCCTTTATGGGTTTAGAATGTTTTTCAATACAATAAAAGGTCATTTTTCTAGTCTGTCTAGGTATTGTTGACCGTAGTATTCCCATTGTGCCATACTCCAACCTGATGGTAGCCCACCGGGCGGTAGTGGCGGACCGCGATGCATTTGTGGTTGCGGTATGTTTTGCGGGGGTGCGGGTTGAGCAACTGGTTGCGGTGCGACATACGGTTGAGGCTGGTGTGGCTGGTGGTATTGTTGTGGGTGATACTGTGGTTGCAGAGGTTGTTGGAATATTTGTTGGGTTCCGCCATACATCGAGTTTGCTACAGCGTCTCTAGCTGGTAGAGTGGTGTCAGCCCATTGGAAACCTTGCAACTCATCTTCGCCACGGCCTCTGAGTAGGAACATACCACCAAGAAGCGCACCGATAATGATGACAGCGACTATGCCCATAATCATCATAGTGTTTGAATTCGAATCGCCGCTGTCGGTCACAGTTGACGAGGTTTGTTCTTCTGTGCAGACAACCCTAGGGTCTTGACAGACCATCTCAAGTTTGAATTCTGTGTCGACTAATTGTAGCTGCAAGTCCGCATCGTCCCCGTCAGTAGATTGGGCTAATTGCTCTTCGATTGACGCTATTTGCGACCTCAGAACCTCTGCGTATGACTCGACCATCTCATCACTTAGTTCAGCAGCTGGAGGAACCTCTTGAGTTACAACCCACTTTGGTGCCATTTGGGGTGGAGTTTTGTAATTATTGTTCAGGCTGTCAACCCCGCTCATTCTGACCTTGAAATAATCCCCGTAATTGTATGAGTCTCCCCTCGCAAGGTTCTCACCGGTAAGGTCTCCTACCACTGGTATATTCATGGCGGTTTCCCATCCAGTCGATGATTTAGTCATGTCAAGATCATAAACCCATATACCGTCACAAACTCCGTCAGCGCTACAGGTTTGCCATGTTACTTCGATAGAGGTAAACAATGGTGCATCCTCCGCTAGGTAGAAATTGACATATGGCAACATACCAACGTAAAGATTGGTCGCTTCGACAACCATAAAACCAGGTTCATCTGGACTCTTGGCAATAGTAAAAATGTCGGAGTCATACACTTCTATGACTGCTGTATACTCGCTCGAAGAGTATAAGTCAACCACTTTGATAACTACATTTTTGAATCCAATTTCGTTGAATTTTAGTTTGAGCATGCCAGTTTGTCGGTTGTACTGTGCTCCGCCCGATTCATCGGGGGAGGTTACTATCAGCGTCAACTCACTATTGTCGTTGTCTACATCGCTGACAAGTGACGCCAAGTCTATTGATGACTCTGCGCCGGCTTTAATCCTTAAGCCATCAAATGCCGACATGTCGACCACAGGCGCATCATTAATGGGTCTAATGTTGATAACAATTGTTTGGTCTGAACACTCCATATCGGTGTCGCAGGCCCTGATTGTCAATGTGGTTTGTCCTTCGGAGTCAGTGCCAATTGTTTCAAAGCCTAACACGCCGTTGATTATCTGAGAGGAAATTATACCAGGGTTCGTCTCGCTCACAATCGCAAATGAAAGCGCGCTAGATGAACTTGGTTGTCCATCAGGAGTGGTATCAGTAATGTATGGCTGCAAACGTAAGGTTCCATCAGAGTCTGATCCCTGCTCATCGATGGTTTGTGTTGGTAGACCTAACCACCTTGGCTGGCCATTTTCGATAACATTGAATTTCAATGTTCCATATGGCAGATTGCCCTGGTTACCATAGTCTCCACCATCATCAACGGTCACTAGCATGCTTTTCTGGCCAATAGGGCAGCCTTGGAGCTCACTAAATGCAAAGTTTACCGTTATTGAACTTGATAGCGGATTCCACGATACGAAATAAGGACTGTCGGAATCGATAATGAGATCATAGAGCGGGGTTTCAGGGTCGGAAATGTGTGGCGTCATATCAACTTCAGTCTCAACATCGCAGGTTACTGTTGGCACCGGCTCAGGCGTTACTTGTGGTATTCCATTTGCGAGACTAAAGGCATTAGGTGTTACCCTCCAGTCACTTGCTTGACCACGGCCGTCAATAGTTTTCGAGCGCAAATCGTAGGTTCCGGAAGGCATGGTTAGAGATGGAGTCATTGTGTATTCTCTTCCCTCATTGCTTGTCCCTTCATTGACGATGGTTTCGCCACCAGAATCGATGCTACCATCCCACAGATTCATTCCAGCGGGAGAAACTTCTAATTCGAAAGTCATTGATTGAATGGTATCTACATAGTCATCAGCTCCACCCTTGGCAACTACGGTAAAAATAGAGCCGCGCTCGATTACGTTATCACCACTAACTGTAGCCTGTTTTGCCACAGGAGGCCTATCATGACTGAAGTCCTCAACTGCAACGTTGTTTCTAGAACTACCGTCACCGGACAACCCACTCAGTCTGGCACCGAAACCTGTCGACCAGGCGTTTGTCGGCAGGCTTGAAGTGTCAACCGATGCAGAGTGTGACATTGTACCTTGGACTGGAATATTTGTTAATTGCTTTGAAGATACAACTATTGGATTGTTACCATCCATGTAAATTATTTCCAGATTTCCGCCACCTGAGTAGTCTAGACCACCGACATTGACTGCAGATGCAGAAACTGTGATTTGGTCGCCGCGAACGTAGCCATCCGCTGATGCCGGGTTAGTCAAACTAACTCCAGATACGGCCAGATCCATTTTTGGACCCATGTGGGAATCACCTGCTGCAAGAACACTGCGATGGGTTGTGTGGTCACCGTCTAGTAGAGCGGCGACTGTGAGGAAGTTGTCAGCAGCACTGTGGCCGCCACCAGGTCTGACGATAGAAATCGGCATCGACCATGACTTTGTTACGGGATTTCCTGCGGATAACGTAACAGATTCAAATCCATTACCCATTCCATTTAGCAGCCACTGTCTGAAGACATGGTGTGGATTTGGTCCACCACCATCGTATGATTCGGGTGAGGTATCTTCTGTGACCGCAGCATAAATCGTTACGGTCTTTGAACCAGAGCCTGTGTAGGATGCGGTGATGTCGATATCCATCATGTTGCCGTTCTCTGATTGGAAAACTGTTATCGAGTAATCAGCGGCATTGGCATCCATATTACCTCCGTTCTGATAGAAATTTGCGGTATTTGTGTTGCTGGTGTAATATGAACTGCTAGAGGTTGCGTCACCCCAAACCATGGTTGGATAGTAACTTGGGTTGATATGGGCTCTGCGGTTGATTGGACCGTCATTTGGCCAACCACTGGATGCTGATTCATAGAATGAGATGTAGGTGTAATCTTCTGACTGGCTACCACCGCCGCCATTGGTCACATAGAGGTCATGCATGGCATTGGATGCACCGTGGCATGGACCGCACCAATGAGCACCAACATACTCATTAAAGACTGTATGACCGGGAGACTGCGCTTTACTAACCGTAGTTTCATCATCTAGATGTGATTGAGGTAAATTCGTGTTCTCTGCTACAATAGTCAATGCGATACTGCCAAGAAACAGCGCAACAATCGTAAGCGAAATTGACTTGTGATACAACTTCATGCTTGTTCCTAGTCTTAGGCAGTATATCAAACCCTCTATAAATGGTTTATTTTGGCCGATTATCAATCTGTTAAGTAGCAATTAAATCTAAGTGACCTCAGCGTTATTTTATGACTACAACTGAGTGGGTTGTTCTGGAAGAAGATGGGGGTAAAACCTACCTAGTGGACCTAGTTGATGAAGTAATCAAAATCAAGGGACTCGGCGTGTTTAATCCAATGGGTGAACTTGGTGGGAAAAATGTTGGCGATAAGGTGACTATTGGACAAAAAAGTTTGATAAAGTTGAGTCCTAGATTACCTGAAATCTATCGCAGCATGAAAAGAAGAGCTCAAACTATTTCCTCCAAAGATGCGGGAATTTTCATCACTCGGCTAGGCATTGGGCCAGGAGATATTGTTGTTGAGGCAGGTTTAGGAAGTGGCGGTCTCTCACTACATCTCGCCCGAGTATTAGGTAATTCAGGAGTCTTGATAACAGTAGAATCCAGAGATGAGCATGCTGAGGTTGGTCTTGGGAATTTGGCGAGAGCAAAAGACTGCCTACAAGAATTCCCCCTCCACCATCACATCTCCGGAGACATTGCTAACGTGAGCATGGAGATCAGTAAAATATCCGAACAAGTAGATGCTATAATTCTAGATTTACCTGACCATGAGCCAGCGATAAATGCTGTAGCACAATTGCTTGCCGATGGTGGCAGAATCGCCTGCTATTGCCCGGTGACAAGCCAAATAGAACGGGCTTGGGAGGCTTGTGAAACTAACGGCCTAAAAGTGGAGTGGGCTGGCGAGATTATCGAGCGACAATGGGGTCGAGCCTCAAAAGGCGGTATTCGACCAGTGAATGGGCCATTTGGGCATACTGCCTTTTTACTGATTGCTCACAAACGCTGATTAGAACTTTTGATTCTCTACAACTCTAATCTTTTTGTCACACTGTGGGCAGGAAAATTTGAACGGTGGAGTACTACCTCTAGGCACGCCAAGTTTTGCTTCACAGAACGGACAGATAACCTTGTTATCGGGCGTCATACGACATTCGTTGGATTTTAGTTTGTGAGCAGTAACGGTCTTTTCTTCCTTTTTCTTCGGTTTCTTATCCGGTTTATCCGTTGCACCACCATCGCCTGCTTGTTCAACTGTGGCTGCCACTGAGGCAAGTTTCCTGCGTTTGCGAAGCGTGTTCATCAATACCAACAATAACACTGCTAATGCCCATCCACCAAACATAATTGAGACGGTTTGTTGTTCATCGAATTGAATGCCAAATGGCAACTCTACACCATTTGGAGGGAGTTCGGGGCCATCGACTGTTATCGCAAGTTGATTGGTTGAATTTTGCGGATACGTTATACCACCAATTTCGATTGATGCAGAAATTTCTAATAGCGCACTCTCAGATTCAGAAATTCTAGAATTTATGAGCAGTTTAAATTCCGTAGATTGACCGTTGCTCAGGATAAATTGGTTTGATTCAGTTTCCGAGCCTGAAGGAGTAATTATCACATCAAACAACGATTCATCAATTCCGAGGAGCATTATGTTCCCATTTATTGGTGCATTAGCAAGGTTCCGTACTGTAACAGTTGTCGAGGAACCGCCGGATGAAGCCATTTCAAGAGTTTCATCGGCGAATGAAATTTCTGCGATCGCGTCACTATTCCAGTTTGGTTCAACTGTGTAGAATTCAACAACTTCTAAGACATAGTCACTGCGTGCGTTGCTAGTTACTCTGAAGGTGAATGATGAGAGTCCAGCATCCTCATCTGGATCAACAACACAATTCCATGAATAGGCTTGTGACGATGTGCCAGCCGAAAGAGAAAATATTTCTGATAGGTCACAGTCCTCACCAATGGTCGTCAAAGTGAACTGGTCCTCTCCCGTCCCTGTGTTTGTTACAACAACATCACCGGCAATTGTTTCTCCTGGCTTGGCACTATCATCAGCAGATAATATTGTTATTTCTGCACTGGCTTGAATCGGTAGAATCTTGAATCCTATCCCAGATGAGACTGTGTCGTCATTAGATGATGTTACTAAGATGTTGACATCACATCCGCTTGAAGGTGCTCCAGCAGCTCGTTCTCTGACAGTAATAGTAACCGCTTGTGTTGATGACGGTTCAAGATTCACTGAGGTAGTAGATAGCGCAGTATCAAACCATATTGTTGCATTGTTATTACCTTCCTCAAAATCAAGCGATACAAAGAAAGTATCTGAGGCAGACCCCAGGTTTGTCACTTCAAAGGTGTAGGTTACTTCAGATATTGGACCGGCAGCGATGTTATTGTTAATTGAATTCACTGTCAAACCAACACTGTCTGCAACCTGCAACTCTAGATTCAATGATTGAGAGTAATCGGCTGAAGAATATGATACAACAATTGGATAGGCTCCCGATTGGGCGGTTGAAATCATACTAACGCCCATAGTCACACTCAATGTATTGCCGGCGTTTAGGTCGACCTCTACATCTGAGAATGTGACTTCAGCTCCAGTCGGTAGACCGGATACAGAGGCACTCAATATCAAGTCCATTGTACCTGTATTGTCTAAATCCAATACAACATCTACAGATTCGCCCGGTTTAGTAGAAATTCTACCGTCGAGTGGCCCGGTTAGACTGAAATCAGCAACCGGTTGAACATCAAAGCCAACTGTTACTGAACTAGATGACGAGGCATAGTTGACAGAAAATGTCTGGTCGAACAATCCGACAACACCAGTCGCTACATCTGTAGCGACGGACCAAACACCTACTCCACCAGCTGTTACGTTAACTCCAGATTCGCTGGTTATTGAGGTTTGCAAAGGCGAGCCATCGGCAACATCTAGGTAGAATTCAACCGTCTCGCTACCGTTATTGTAGATTCTAATCTCGTATTGTTCTGGAGACTGCGGAGTCAATTCAATAGCGCCTGTGGATGGATAGTATAATTCGAAACTCACCAATTCATCAATGTCAACGCTGAAGGTAAAAGCATCTGGATCATATGTGTAGTCTCCATGCATGCCTTCTCCATCCAATGAAACCACACACTCATCGGCTTTGGTTGCGCTCGCATCTACCTCTAAACTAAAGCCAACATTAGCAGAATTACCCGGAGCTAATCCTGTGGTTTGAGCATCAATAAGTTGTCCGACACAAGGGCCTGAGTCGACCGATAACTCCCAGTTTAGATCTAGTTCGGAATTGCCGGTATTGGTGACCTGCACGTTTGTCGTGGTAATTTGACCCGGAATAAAGTCTGCTGATTGGTCCAAAAATGAGTAGCTGAGGT
>DAWS01000040.1 GCA_002506025.1 Euryarchaeota archaeon UBA111
CGATAAATTGGGACTCCCCTACCAGATCTCATCACTACCCTCTCATCGACAATTTGTGCACCGATCCCAGCAACTCTTGCCCAACCAAAGAATGTCGTATAGTAAGTTGGATCTTTTAAACCAACGTGGTATAACAGCGCACCGCTCGCAATATCGACATTAGCATTTGGGTTTCTGATTCTTTTATTCTCCGACAAAACTCGAGGAGCAACATTTCTCAGTGCACTAATAATCTTGAAGTTTTCATCGTCAGGACATATTTTGTTCCCCAACTCAAATTGCGCAGTTGCACGGGGATCCTCCACACTTAACACTGCATGACCAAAACCAAACACTGGTCGACCTTCCGCCAATTCATTGCGCACGAACTTTTCAACCTCATCCTCATCACTAGTGCCAACTTTGAGAACAAACTCCAAACAGGACTGATTGGCTCTACCATGTAGTGGGCCAGAGAGTGCGTTCATTGCTCCGGCAATTGCTGAGTATATCGTAGCCTTACCAGACGCAATGGATTTGCCGGTGAAGGTAGACAAATTACCACCTCCATGGTCCATATGTAAGACCAAATATGTAGAAACTACTCTGGCCATCTTTCTTTTGTCGACATTTTCTAAATCAAGCGTATTGACGAAACGGTCGACTAGTGTCTGCGACACATCATCGCCTGGAATGTCAGTTTCTCTTCCCTCTCGATAGCGGAAGATTAGCCCCATGAGCCGTGGCATTCGCGCAATCAGATTTAGTGCATCTTCAAGCCAGTCACCAGTTGTGTCATACATGCCTAGTGTATGAATACCTACTGAGAGCCAGTCCATTGGGTGACCATGTTTTGGCAAACTACTCAGGACATTTTCGACACCATCAGGCAATTGTGCTCTTGCCGCAAGATTGGCGCGGAATTTTGCAGATTGTTCTGCGTTGGGTAATTCCTTATTGAACAGTAGATAAATCACATCCTCGGGTGAAATATCAACCAATTCCCGGATAGGATAACCACAGTAATGCACTCCTTCATCGGGAGTGACGAAAGAGGTTCGGCATGTCCCGACTGGAATGCCTCTGAGCCCTGTGTTAAGGTGATTCTCAGTCACCTCACAAAGCACTTCTTCGTTGTCCAAGAACCCCACCTATACCACCGAGTTATCACTATGGTATAAAGACGGCCTATTTACGAATGATACAAACCGATATGAGAGGGTGAATTATGTTACCATTGTTTGAAACCCTTGGTAGACTGCCGGTCAGCCAAGACGTGAATTTTTATGGTATTTCCATCAACAATTATGGCATCTTCCGCTGTTAATCCTGGACATTCAAGCTTGGTTTGCTGCCATGAACGGTCAGTTGCTAGATTCTCTGACCACCAGGGATAGGCAGCGCATTGCTGAGGCCTATTCTGGTATATATTACACGTTTTCTCGTCACTGAGATAAATGCAAATACCGTCTGATTTACGACTTTTTAGTATGTATCTGCCGTCATATGTTTGCTTACAATCTCTTGCTAACCAATCATCGACCGACATACCCATACTCGATGAGATTCGCTTGGCATCATGCCTTGAGAGGTAGACTATTCCTCCGGGCTCATCACAGCATTTGCCACAACCAGTCTGACAGGAAAATTTCACCCCTGTAATCCACCATGGCCGATTCATTCTTCTTCCTCAGTGATGATGTCAATGACTGGTGTAATTGTGGCAGTTCTTATCACTCCCTCAGGATGAGGCTGAAGGACTCCTCCGATTGGAATCATGGTTGAGGATTCAGCAACTAAATCTTGAGGCTGAACCTGTGAGGCATCAATATTCCAATCATTAGTTGGAGTATAAGTATCCAATTCACCATCTGTCCCTTGACTACCGGACATTTGAGTAGCCCCCGCAGTGAGTAAATCATGTTCTAAGGATCTTAATTCATCGGCAATCTCAATCAATCCGTCAACGGATGCGTCTGCGGTGCGCTCGGCAAGTTGCAATAATTTTGCTTCTAGATTCATCAAAACACTAGTATCGTTTGCAATTTGATTGTTAGATTGATGAAAACGTTCATCTATTCCCATATCTAAATCAGTCAGTATCTCTGCTGCTCTAGAATGGTCCTGCTCGATTATACGGTTCATTTTGGCAACAAGGTGCTTATCTCGATCATCAACATCGATCACCGAGGGAGCAACAGGTGTCAGGTTTTCTAGCGTTGAATGGAGCTGGCTTTCAATTAATTCAACGTCAGATTTTCTTGACAAAGGTGATGTTAATTCTGGGGGTTGGTAATCATCGGACAATTCTGGTAACTCGGTGTTAAATTCGATGCCTCCTAACTGCTGGTCGCTATATACAACATCGACAACAGAATTGATCAATCTGCTTGCAACATCTTCTACACTTTCACTGGCTTGTAGAATATCAGTTGAGGCTAACTCTGGCTGAATGTCATGCAATATCTTGTACACATCTGATGCATCTAGCATCGCCAATCCATTGTTGATTGCGGTTTCTATTTTGCCCAAACTATTTTTTGTCGACCGCCAACCAGTCTCTCCGTTAGTTACAATGAGGGCTAATTGTTCATCGGTTAATATTATGCTCTTATTGATAGCTAAACCTCGGGCATATAACATCAAACTACCAGCACCAGGAGGATTGAGTATTGTCTTCACCCCATTTCTAAGTAAATCCCACACTCTAGATGCTGGCCAGTCATCTGGCACACTTTGAGATGACACGATAACATGAACATTCATGTTTAATGCAATGTCAATGATTTCACCAAACTTGTTTGCTATTGCAACATCCTCTAAGCAAGCATCAATATCATCAATTATTAGCATTGATGCGCTGGCAAAAACATCAGTCCAGCTATGCTCAAAAGACATTACTTTACTGAATTCATCACGGTTAATGCTGAATATATCCTGCTCACATGTCAACAAAGACGCTTGGCCTATTGCGTGCAAAAGATGGGATTTACCGGTATTGTTTTGACCGACGATTACTAATGGATTGATGCCTTGTTGGGGGTTATCTATGATTTGTTCCGCAAGTTGTGTTGCCCGTCTGTTTTCCGCCACCGTGAACCAATTTTTGAATGTATTATGATTGCTCATAGCCAGTCTTTTTGGCCAACTGTAGTTGACAGGTATATGTGTTGAATGATGGTAGATTTCTTGTGGTTGGTCAGCGTCAAACATTCTTTCTGCAATTTTCCTATCACCTGAGACAACGCTACTCCAAATTGGTGTCCCATCTGTCTCGAACCCAAAGAAGCCTTCACCCGTTGAGTTATCATCTCGACTAAGTTTGCTAAGCGTCCTTGCTCTCAGGTCTTTGATTCTCTCAGAGACTGTTTTATCGATGCTTATTTGCGTTTCAGATACAGATAGCTTTGGCTGGTATTTTTTAGAATCCTTGCCCAATATTCCATCAGCAACCAGGTCGTAAGTTGGGCGGTTTTTTACTCCGACTCTTGTAAGCAATGACTTTCTTTCTTTATCACTTGCACTCTTACCAATCAAGCGAACCATCCTCGAATTGGAGGGTTTGGTTTCTTGGCCGATTTGTTCTGTCGCCTTCGCTGTAGTATTTGCCGAACCATCAACATGCAGTTTGGCACTCTTGATGGCTGAGAGTAGTTGATTTCGACGAATGTTCATCACTCAGCCTCCTGCAAGGTATCAGCATAATCTTCCTCAACAACGGGGGTGTTATCACCGGAATATTCTGTCGACCATTTGTGATAGGTTTTTTCCATGTCAAATTTACTTTGTAGTAAAGTTGCTGACTCACGTGTGCGACGCTTAGACGCATCGCTGGCAGCAATGTTACTAGATGGTATTATGCTCGCATTCTTACCGGTTTTTCTCGGTGCAACAAGGGTCTTAATCGCCTTTTGAGTGTTTAGATCACTGAGTGAATTAATTGGTTTTTGGTTAATAGATTGATAAACTGCGCGGGACTTTTTGCGCTCAGGGCTGGAAAGCATGTCATCCAGTGCATTACTCATCACCTCAGATCTATGGTCCAAATCTCGAGTAAATACTTGATTAGTAGTATTAAGATTTGTAACTTGAGTAAATTCTGGCAACTCCACTCTGTTGTTTATGGTCAACTTTGGCCGATTAGTTTGGTGAAAGGAATTCTTTCGGGCTGGCGTAACCTTCTTTGCCCGCTTTATTTTTGTTGCTGGCCTAGGAATTATCATTTTCGGTTTTATTGGTTTTGCGTTGTCAACTGACTCGGTTAAAACTTGTCTTACAGTGACATTATCATCATTTATTTCAACTGATTTTTCAGATGTTTCTACAGCAGCATTGAAAGCCTTGTTAACTAAATCTTCAACCATGTCTCCCATACTCTCAGGGTTTGAAATTTCTGTGCCAAGCTCAGCAGCGGTTTCCTCAATTTCTTGCCATTCATCAACTAATTGGTTTAATTGATTCTTGGCCTCTTTTAGGTCATCATCAACCAAGGTTGTAGCACCGCCTGAAATAATTTGGTTACCTGTTAAGATTTCATTTTCATTAGAACTTGAGAAGTTTACTTGTTGCTGTATCCAAGCAAGTTCTTCGTCAGTCAACTCCATACAGATTGGGTGGTCGATAATCGATTCAGGATCCATGACCAAACTTTCGAGATAAGTGGAGTTCAAATTGTCAAATTCTCTTTGTAAAATATGTCTCTGTCTAGTGTTCATTAATTCAAGATTACAGTGAACTAACAAGAGATGGTCAGATGAACGAATGTTGTCTATTATTGTGCGCAACATCTTCATGACTGATGTGAAACTATTTGTTGATAGTAAATACTCAATGTCGGAAAACATAACCACTGCTTGCTTGTTCGCCCACAAAAATTCATTCACTTTTTCGTTGATCACCACTGGATTTGGCGCAACTGATTGCTCTTGGCTAACAGCGCTCAAAAGCCAGCAAGAGGATTCAGGTATACTGTAATTCTTAGCGAGTTCTAGGGCATCATTACGCGAGAATACAATTAATGGTCGTCCATGGGATGCTAATAATCCCGACAGGGAAAATACCAAATCTGGAGTTTCACTATCTGCTACCAATGTATCGCCATAATTTAGGTATCTTTCACCTAAGTCAAATTTTTGCAACTTTGCTTTTGTCAACTGTCGAATATATTCTGGCGCCTCAACAACTACCTCTTGTTCTGGCAAACGTGCTTCGCGTCGCCAACTACGTGAGGTGAGTTGAACATAATTCCACCAATCTGATTCCTGACCTTCATCAACTTGTTCGGTGTTGACTAAGGCAAAATCAGGATAAAGATTGACTACGCGGATCACATCATCATCAGGCAACTCGACAAGGGAAATTAACGCGTCAAGTGCAGCTGAATCACGTTCAATTTCCAACAAGGCCTCAAGCCCACCTAGCACTGCATCTCCTTCATGGATAGCAATCTTTGGTTGAGCATCATGAATTACAACTTGACTTACACGAGGCATAAGTTCCTTCGGACGACGCTCAATTCTGATATACCCTGAGATGTCCAACCGCATCATATCTGCCGCCAATTTTGCTAAGGCATCATGTCCGCCTCGACGAACTTCAATCACGACACCCTGCGGCAATTCCACCAATCTTCTCACCCCTTCACTGTCAGCCTTGTCTTAGTGTTATTGAAAGATGCGGAAGAATAGAGTCTCAAAGTGGCTATTTCAGAACACATTGGCTAAAGCCAATAAGCATTACAAAGGCTTAATTTCACAAAGGCGATGAGTATAACCATGGCACCTCCAAGTGGGCTGATTAGGTTCGACCAATTAGGCCTCTGTCTGCCATACAAGCGCCAACTAAGGGTTGCAATTGGGCTATCATCGTTTATTGCAATCATTGGTTTCCTCAGTGTAATTTTTGGTAATGTTGCCGCGGTATTTTTACCAGTGATTTTAGCATTGAGTTTTGGCATTATATTCTTCTTTGCTTTTGATATATTGAGTGTAGTAAAAACCCCGCTAGCAGTAAATATGAATCATCCTTTCTTCGCTGATGAGCCAATTGGCAAAGCGACTGTTCATGTTCAATTCTCTGACCAACAGTGGCGAGAAATTGGCCCACACAGAGTTCGTCTGGTTCCCGATGATATGTCAGGTGGATTCAATCTAGTTGAAGACCATGATGACTACAAACTAATTGGGCACTACACTAGCAATAATAACAAAACCAGAATCATGAAACAGGTTATTATCATCAATCAAGCATTGAGTCTTAGAGATGGAGTGAATTACGATTACGACCCGATTGAGGCGGCTCGTGAACGGGAAACCATGGATTACGGTTTGCTGGAGCGTGATTGGCTTGACGAAGAAGCAATCTCAGTAGAGGGGCCGCTAGCCAAACTAATCAATAAAGAATGATGATGCTGGTTAAATTCACCCTGTTAGTTCAATAACTATGCTGAATGGGGGGAACATGTGTCAAAATCCAATCACTGGACCTCACTGATTGGTGATTTACCAGATAGTTATCGAGAAACCTTACTTGGTGCGTCGCTGTCTCGCCAGTTTGCGAGACTTCCGTTATGGCTGTCACACCCATCAAACATTGGCGGATTCTATGGATTATTAATTGCAATAGCGCTGTTATTGCCATATAGATTTGGGCTAGAGAATAGTGACGGCTGGTTTGCAGACTGGACTTTGCATTGCGCTCTCCTAGTTATTGCATGTTTTTTCTTGGGTATTTGCTCGACGCTAATAACTGCAATTTCTGGAAGATTTCCAGTAGCACCAGCTCGGTTGATACTCTACCCAATGCCATTCATAGGTTTGGCACTCTTGTCAATTGACAGAACTGACATTGTGTCGATTTACCCATTCATCTCATGGACTCTGATCATGTTGCCTGGCCCGCTGTATGTTCATCTTTCATGGGCCCCACGCTGGCGTTTGTTGTGTATGCTTGACGACGGAAAAAACCCGTTTGAAGGCGTAAATTTGGGATTTGAAGGGCGTGATGAGTTCGAACAAAGTAGTATGGACACAGAGATTGAGTCTGTAATTGATGACTTCGAGAGTTCTGAAGAATAATCAGATGAGGCCCAATTTTGGTCCAACACGTTCAAAGATTCTCAATACCTCATCAAGGTCAGTGCGACTTAGTCCTGCAGACATCTGAGTTCGAATTCTAGCCTTATCTCTTGCAACCATTGGGAATACGATAGCCCCTGCCATTACACCTTCATTAGAGAGTTGTGTGGTGAACTCCTTGGCTACACTCGATTCCCCGCACATTACCGGAATGATTGGTGTTGTCGAGACCCCTGTATCGAATCCCATAGACTGCAGTTCTGTTCTAAAATAATTCGTGTTTTCCCATAACTTTTGGTGATGCTCTGGCTCCTCCATCAGCACTTCAACAGCCGCTTTTTGCGCTGCTGCAACACCTGGGGGTTGCGAACCTGACAATAACCACGACCTCGAGTGATTCAATGCATGATTGCGCGTCATTTCTGTCCCGGCTAAAATGCCGCCTTGAACGCCTAGGGCCTTGGAAAATGAGCCGGTTTCAAAATCAATACTGCCTTGTAGGCCAAAGTGATCGACAATACCGGCCCCAGTATCACCCAAGACTCCTTCTCCATGACAGTCATCGACATACACCATTGCGCCATATTCCTTTGCCAATTTATCAATCTCATCTAGTGGTGCAATATCACCGTCCATAGAAAATACGCCATCGGTGATGATTAGTTTTCGTTTTGCCTCTGAGTTTGCCGATAGGACGGCTTCCAACTCACCCATGTCATTGTGCGCATATACGGCTCGATTGGCCTTAGTTAACCGTACACCGTCAATTATCGACCCATGGTTTAATTCATCACTGATTATTACATCATCCTTACCCGTAACTAATGTTGGTATGAGTCCGACGTTTACGGTGTAACCGGCAGAATAGATTAGAGCCGCTTCAACTTTTTTGAATTCCGCAACCTTCTGTTCTGCAGCGAGGTGGATGTCCATAGTTCCAGCAATAGCTCTAACACTGCCACTGCCGGCACCATATTTCTTGGTTGCTTCAATCATTGCATTAACAACCTTAGGGTGCGTTGTTAGATTGAGGTAGTTGTTTGCTGAGAGCATTATTGTGGGCTTGCCGTCCATGTTACACCTTGGTTGATTTGGGCTCTCAAGAGTCGGAGGCTCCCACAGCAGAGATTGCTCTGATAACTCCTGATAGCGCGCCTCCATCCAACTCATGTCGCCCGGCATTTATTCCACCACACCTTACCCAGTTGTTGCTACTTCAAGGCCTTTTGTATGGCAATTTGTAGGATGAAGGTCAAAAAGGAGAAGCATTTCGCCGTGCCATGCGCATTTCGGGAACTGTTAGTAGTGGCTTGGGTAGAGCGCATATTTTCATGGCACAAAAGCACTATCAGGACCAATTTCAGAGTTTATTAGGGACATCCGTATGGCCAGGAACGCTCAATCTAAATGTCTCTGGTGATGACTTAAGAAATTATATTGCATTGCGTTTGAAATCTGGCATTGACACCTTGGATGCGTCTGATGAGTTAACTGAACAAGCACTCGCAATCGATGTCAACAGTTTAGCGGCCCATAGAGTTAGAGGATTTCTGCGGGATGGTGTATCCTTTGGCGGGGCTACAGCATTCAAAGCTGAGTTTGGTTTTGGTGAGGACAGCGTTGAATGTGCAGTGTTAATCCCTGACTTGACTCGCCATTATGATGTGGTTGAGATAATATCAGCGAAGTTCTTACGAGAGCATTTCTCGCTGGTTGATGGAGATATTGTAACAATTCAATTATCATGATTTATGTGGTACATAGGGAAGTCTACCAATCATCGACCACTCGTGCAGAATCATTGATTCCATCTCCAACTTACATCCTGCTTCCCAACGACTCATCATTGTTCGTTCTAGATACTCACCGCTTGGAGGTGGTGTGAAAGATACTAGAGTCTCCTCACTATTTGGGTGCTCAAAATCCGGCCAAATTACATCCCACAATACTAACCACTCTGGTGGGGCTACTCCGAAATCTACCGGAATATCGGGCTGATTTATCGCATCAACGATTTGCTGTTGGGTTAATTCACCCGTAGATAGGCCGTATAGGGCCATCGCAGTTCGTCTGACCTGATTCCACAAGAAAGCCTCTCCCGTTATTTCGAAACCAACAACTCTTCCATCAACTTTCCATGGTTGGCAAGCGTAGATTTTCCGTATTGGATTCTTACCCTCCTCGAGTTTGGCGAAATTTGTTGCATCATACGTGCCAACAAACAGACTCAACCAATCTTGAAAGATCTCACCAGGATAATTCCATCCTTGTATGCCTTCTAACCGGTATCTATACACTCGTTGTGAAGCCAACCTCGGATTCCAGTCAGCAGAAACTTCGTGAACATTCAGAAAGCCTATCTCGTTTGGGAGACGGTCATCAACCGCTCTAATCATCTTCCGTCTACCAAGTGATTGCCATAATGACCTATCGATGGTAACGGCACCACCATTTCTACGCACGTTTACACCAGCGTCGGTTCGACTCGACAGCACTAAATTATGTCCAGCATCCTTGCTGAGCCATTTTAATTTGGTAAAAGCCTTAATCAATTCTCCCTGAACTGTTCTAACATCTGGCTGTATCTGGCTACCGTGGAAGTGTCTTCCAATATATCCAATGGTAAATGCGAGGCGAACTCGCTCTGACATCATACCACTTATTCCTCAAGCAGTAGTGCTGACGCCTCTTCTGGAGAATAGCCAAGTCCGCCTACTGACCATTTGATGGCAGATTTTAGCCACGGCATTACCTGTGGGTTTGATTTTGTTGGGTCTACAACCTCGATAGCGTCAACTAAATTGCGAGCCGCCATGTACAGTCGGTCATCAATCGGGATATCAGCCAATTCTAACCTTCGAGCATAGCGCTCATA
>DAWS01000064.1 GCA_002506025.1 Euryarchaeota archaeon UBA111
TCGTCAGCGTAGCGTCCAGCATTCGACGCTAAAAGGCGGTGAAAATACTGTCGCATTCGTTGAGGAACGGCTGTGTATTGGATGTGATCAATGCGATATAGTCTGTGATGATGACGCGATTGAATTGTATAAGGTTCCTATGCTGAGTCCCCTAATGAATGTCGAATCCAATCGGAAAGCAAAGATTGTGCGGGACGCGTGCACTGGCTGTCGACTATGCGTGCTTGCTTGTCCAACCGACGCAATATCAATGATTGATAGGTGATTATATGAGCGGCAAAAGCGAAGCTAAGAATGATGCACAACGCTTTGGCGGCGAGTTTGGACCGTACAGAAAGCCGGGAACAACAGGAGTTCCTCTCTCAACATTCAAGACTCTTGTATGGACATCAAATATTGGCGGATTAGTATTGGTTGTTCTGGCTTTGGAAATGTTGTTTGTCCGGCAAATGTTCTTCTGGGGTTTGATGGCACTGCTCGCTGGTGTTGCTGTTGCTTTGTTCCCCTCGAACTATGAGATAATCGGCATGAGTGACGATGGAAACACTAAGTCGAAGAAGAAAGCCTCAAAGAAGTAGTCTTTGAGTTCAGGCTTCAGTTTCCACTGCTATTGGTGTTACTTGACCAATCTTGTCTTTCTTTTCGTTGATTTGTTGGGCTAAGAAAGAGACCACATCGAGAATCTTGATATCAGCGTATCTCTCATCCCCTTCGAACTTTAAGCATTCGAAGTGTGAGACACACTTTGGACATGAGGTTAGCATGGTATCTGCTCCAGTCGATTTGATTTCTTCCATCCTAGCAACTCTGAGTGCCCTAGCGTTTTCATTACATGACATCATACTTGAGACACCACAACACATGGCGTCCTCGCCACTGTGTTCCATCTCAACTAGACTTACGCCTTCAACGGATTGAATGAGTTCTCTTGGCTCATCATAGATTCCCATTTGCCTGCCTAGTCGGCAAGGATCGTGATATGTGACAGTAGTCTCTTCGGCTACTTTGAGGCTCATGTCAAATCCTTGGTCTAGTAGGAATTCAGTAGTGTGCATGACCTTGATATCTTCCAATTCATAATCCCTTGCGAAAGTTCGGAAACATTCAGCGCAAGATGATACTAAGGTGTCAATGCCAGATTGTTGAATCTTCTTTTGGTTGTAAGCTTTCAGTTTGTCAAACACTTCGGTTAGACCTTGCCACTTTTGGTCATGGCCACAACACTTGAGGAAGTCTCTACCTAGATAGGATACGTCTACTCCAATCTCATCGAAGATAGTGAATGCAGAAGTAGTAGCATCTCCGAGATTCATCTCACCTTCGTTGACATGTGAAAACACCATTTCTTGGTCTAGGTAATCTACACATCCGGGGTAGTAGCCAACATTTGAATCGATTGGGTAATCCTCGAGTGGGATAAAATCGACATCAGCGTCTTCTTCTGCTTCGGCTGCCAATACGGCTTGCAGAACAGTGTGAGGAATCTCGGCTTGCGGTCCACCAACAATTAACCCTCTACGAATATCAACGTATGAGTCGTAGTCGACCAATTGTGGACATGCATTGGTACACGCTGTGCAGGTTAGACATGAGTATAGTGGGACACCGTCATCTTCATTGTTCCAAGAATTGTATATGATGTTCAGCTTGTCGCCACCGTTGAATAGACGAACTGGACATGCGTCGTCACAAAGGTCACAGCCGTAACACTTGTTCATTTCAAACTCGTATCCTCTAGCCATTGACCTAAGTAAGATGAAGACCATTGCACCAAACGTCAAACACGGAATGAACATTGCATAGATTAGTTTTGCATCAAGGCTCTTTGGATTCATGTGGTAACTTGGATTATCAACTTGGTTGAAATTGTTACCGCCTAGAGCCATCTCTGCACTGTTGCTAAGATTTACTGTCTTACCTTCTAGCGAGGCTGGGGCAGAGCTAGACCAGACAAGCAATGGCTGGAAGGCACTTATTTCGAGACTCATTTCCTTCATCATGGTGTCGTTCAATGCGAGTGGACCGGTAATTGCTACCTCCATTTCGTAAGTGTATGTTCCTACAGCAAGGTCAAGAGACGCCCCGGCACAATTGGTAAACTCGGAAACTACCTTGTTATTAGAGTCATATACTACCATTGTGCTGCTAATCATGGTTTCAGTCTTGACATCATTGATTTTTCTTACCTCTGCTCTGTGTTCGCAAGCGATATCGGTGGTTATCTTGTTTACAGACTCGTGATGGCCTTCAGGGAACAAGACAGGATCTTCTGTTATCGTAAAACTACCAGAAGATAGCCATGAATCATCTTCTGTTAGAACAGTTGAATCTTGTGCAGCATTTATTCCAGCCCCTGGTTCTTGATGACCGTTAGCATCAGCGAAGTCTATGATTACTTGTTGACCTGGTTGGTATATGACCCAATCAAGCCACGCTGCTGTCGGGACAATACCATCGTCTGACCAGCCAAAATTATCGGTGAATTCGTTGGTATCGTGCACGTGTATGTCGGTGGGCTGGGTTCTCATCTCCTCAAGTTCACCGTAATCAGCAATAGTTCCGAGTCCTCTTGCACCCCAGAATCCTTTGTCATATACATCCCAGGTAGCAACGGTGGCAGCACTAGATAGAATTAATGCTCCAACCAGAATTTGTTTGGCGTGCCCAGGCGTGAAGGCAGACCCCCAGGCTTTGGTTAGGACCATACGGGCACCAAAATATATACAAATCCACAATAGAACTCCCGTCATTAGCCAAGGTAAGGCGTTGAAAGCTTCCGCTAACCACGGTTCTCTAACTCC
>DAWS01000153.1 GCA_002506025.1 Euryarchaeota archaeon UBA111
TCTTCCGGATGGAATCTCGCAACAATTTGCTCGGCTACTTCACTTGGGTTTCCGATAAGCGCATTGTTTGCTGCCTTTGTTACCTTTTCCGGGTCAATTGTTCCTTCTAAGGCATTCCAATATGCCTGCAGGGCTTGCTTAGCCTCCTGCTCTGCAGCCTGACTTTGTTGCTCACTTGTCAGGCCGGGTTCATCGTTGATGAATACAAAACTGGTTCTAGGCATAAAACTGCGCTGCCAACTTCCACCATCAGGGTGGTAGTGAATACTCATTCGTTCATGGGTTTGATCGATAACCTCAGGTGAGGTTATTGATAAGTTGAACACTCGCACTGGTAGTATTGTGTTAACAAATTCTTGGGCTGCTGGGTCGTGAGTACCGGCAACTAACTGCAGTTGCTTTCGATTCCAGTGTTGCGGAATTATCGAAATCTGCTCAAAGTTATACCGATTTGGCACATGTATTTTGGCTGCTGGACTGGCATCATTGTGAGAACAATATTCGTCACTGAACTGTTGCCATTCCTCATCACTACGAAAATTTTCTCTGGTCAAGTAGGTTTTCCGGATGTCTCCACTTGATATGGTCTCACCGTTCAGTAGACGGAGGAAGATTTCGCTCGCTTCTTGAAAAATCTGACCTCTGATAACTTTCCAAGCTAACTCTTCCCATGAATTTCTTGGCGAAATGCCATACGGTCGGGCCATGAATTCAAATCGACCAGCGCTGAAACCGACGTATAATTTCCTGGTATCATCCAACAGAGAGAGGAATTGTACCGTATTTGCTATTCTTTCTGCCTGAGCGATTGGGCCACCACTTGCCAGTATGCTGATTACTGCAGACCCAATTTCAATATCCTTAGTTTGGCGAAAGCTCTCCATCGCCAGTTGCGGGAAATCAGTGCACAGGCCAACCTCACCTTGCCAGTGTGGGACCACAGGCTTAGCATTTCGTTTCTGAGTTTCAGTGGATAAGTGTGCTTGTGCAATCCATCCCACACCAAAACCAAGTTTGTCAGCGTGTTTCAGCTGCTGGAAATAATTCTCAAACATCTGTCGTTCGCTCGGTGTTTCCCCATTAACATCCGGCGTTTGACTAATTGAGAAGAAAATGTCATGCTTCATAGCCTGCCACTAACCTTGCCAGACGCTCTTAGGCCATAATCGATGCGGAAATTATTCCTCTTCTTGTGGATTCTCAAGTTTAGTTAATGCATCTAGCCGCTCTCTAATTGGTGCTGGTGCAGGCAGACCAAAGGCAATGAAAGCATGGAGGCAGTCAGAAAGGTGTAGCATTGCCGTTTGGTAATCGCCTTGAATCTCAGAAATGTCTGCCAGACCCCAGCGTGCAACAAACTGCCCAGAAACATCCTCTAGTGTATTAGACAACTCTAACGACTGGTTGTAGAGGTCAATCGCAGCATCGAAATTGCCCATTGTCGCCTGTGTATGGGCGACATCAGCCATTGATTCCATCAAGCCTTCCTGGTCGTCCAATCGCGATAGGATTTCCAGCCTGCGCGTACCGTGAACTAGCGCTGAATCATGTTGGTTTTGTCGTTTCTCGCAAGCCTCTAGCACCGCTAAACTGTACACCAACCCCGCTTGATCATCTAATTGTTCCCTTATTCGCATTGACCGAGTGGTAAAAACGGTGCATTCGTTGAACTGTTCGCCGCCAAGATACATCAATCCAACATGATGCAATACTGCGGCAGCTAGCGGCTTACCGGCTTCGAGTTTCTCAACTGTTGCTGCTAGCTCAACAAAGTCATCAACAGTTGAATTGTTCAATCGCAAGGTTTCAAATTTTACCCATCCAGACTCAATTTCATCTTCGGCTGACTTTTCGGCGTGGTCAAGTAATCGTGTTACTAAATCGGGATTTTCAAGTTCCTCCGCTAGCGGAATTAGCCTTAACGCTAATGGTGTGTTAACATTTTCAATGGCTGCACCTTCTGTTAACATCGTGATGATACGCTCGGCTTGCTCTGGTGAGACCTCCCCGTTCATGGTTTTGCGTCAATCATCTCACGAATAACCTCTTGCAATCTGTCTAGCAATAAATCTTGATAATGCACACCGTTTTGGACCAACCATGGGTTCAATGGATGGTTACCTTCAAGCGTTGAGTTTGGTAGCGATTCTGATACTCGCTCCAATGACCATCCATTTGATCGTTCATCAAGAGGAAAACACAGTTTTTGTCTTTGTTGAACCAGAGACTGAACCAGAAGATGAGGAAGAGGTAGTCGGTAGAGAAATACCTCAATTGAACCGTTCAGAAGTCGCTCGAATTGCCACTTTTAACATCAAGGTTTTCGGTAAAACGAAAATGGGTAAACCAGATGTTGTGACCCAGTTGGTTGATACTGTCCTGCAGTATGATTTGGTCGCCATTCAGGAAATTAAAGACATTGATGAAACCGTACCACACAATTTCTTGGCTGAATTAAATAATGCATCGGGTAACTTTTGGAATATGTCATTGAGCGTGCGGAGTGGAACTCAAGCCGACGATCAGTCTTCCCAAGAGCAGTATGCATATTACTACAATCATAGCGTATTTAGAGAAATAGGTGAAGGCGAACTATACAATGATTCAGCGAATGATTATTTCCAGCGAGAACCATATCGAGCACAATTCGAATTACTCAATGCTAGCGGAAACAGCTCAGGTTTCGATTTCACACTATTTACCATCCACACCAAACCGGCTTCTGCATTGGCAGAAATCGATGCTTTACATGAGGTCATTCAAAGCTACCAGGAAAATGATACTACCGAAACAGATGTCATTTTGTTAGGTGATCTAAACGCAGATTGTAGTTACGCAACTGCACAGGAGTTGTGGGAGTCGCCATTACGTCAGCCGCAATATAATTGGCTAGTGAATGATATTGCAGACACGACAGTCTCATCCACAGACTGCGCGTATGACCGGATTATCACCCTTGACGATTTAAATGGCAGGCTGGTTGGAAGTTGGGGTATCGATACATCGATTACCAATACAAGCGTATCTGACCACTATCCGGTTTGGTTTGACCTCTATCGATAATCAAATACTTCGTAACCTGCCTCCGTCAACTGCAAGCGACACTCCTCTGATGGCTCCAGCTGCGGGCAATGCTAGATAGGTAATTGCAGATGCAGTTTCCATTGGGTCAACTAATCGCTCAATCGGCACCTGTCCCATCCATCCTTCGTGTATTTCATCGAGTGATTTGCCAGTTTTTTGATTAATTGAATTTGCTAGACTACCCAAACGTTCGGTATCAGTAAACCCGGGCAGAACATTGTTAATAGTTATACAAGGGGGTAATTCTCTCGACAGCGACTTAGCCCAACTAGCCATTGCTCCCCTCAAAGTGTTCGATAAACCCAGATTTGGAATTGGTTCTCTAACCGAGGTAGAGATTATTTGGATTATTCTACCGTAGCCCGAAGCTTCCATTTGTGGAACTAATAATTTAGTGATTTTGTGGGCGGCGTGCAAATGTCTAGCGAATGGAGCATGAAAGTCGGCCACGGTGTTGTCTAGTAGCGGTCCTCCGGGAGGTCCACCTGAATTATTGATGAGGATGTGAACTGGAGGATTATCTTGCAATAAATTTTCAATCAGACCATCGATAGCACCCAAGTCCTCTAAGTCAATTACTGCATGAGAGATTTTTCCTGTTGCAAACTCACTTATTTGACTTACAATCTTGACAAGTGAATCTTCGTTACGAGCGCACAGGGTAACATCAGCGCCGGCCATGGCCATCATTTTTGCCGTTGCGGCACCAATACCTTTACTCGCACCAAAAATCAGTGCATGTTTGCCACTGAGTGCGGTTTTTGCAAAGGGAAACTCATCGTTAAGCAAGTCCATGTTAGTCCGACAATGTCATATGACATATTATTATTCGTCACAACCAATCTAGAATTGCGTTGAGTTCGACAAGCCAGTCATCGCTGGCGACATCAATTATGGTGAAATGGTCTCCGGGTAGCCACAATTTTTGGACATCTGCGCCCTTAGCAGTCATAACTCTCGCGTAGGTTTCAGACTGCGATATGGGGACTTCATCATCCGCTTCTCCGTGAATAATTAGCACGGGTGACATTGGTGGATTATCAACTGGATTGAGATTAGACCACAACTCAGGATTCTCTTCAGGGCTACATCCAATCCATCGCCTTACTGCGTCACCATCATCTGAAAGTTTTGCATGGTCAGCACCCACCAAATCAGTAATTGGGGATTGAGCGATTGCTAACCATGGTTTTCGCTCACCTTTTGCTGCCAGTAGCAAAGCCAGTTGACCTCCAGCAGAGTGTCCCATGACCATTGATCTCATGATGTCGATGCCAGGCAGTAAGGCCAGTTGACCCCAAGCGCGCAGGACATCAGATAGAGTATCCATCCATACTCCCTGATCATTTTCACTCCATCGTTTGAATTCAACGTTCCATGCAGCAATACCTGCTTCTGCTAAATCTTCTGCAATTGGTTTCATTAATTCTAGACCATATTTTTCTTTCCAAAATCCGCCGTGAATAAGCATTACACACGGAATTCCGTGTTCGGAAGCGTAAGGAGAATCCACATCAGGTGTATACAGGTCGGCAAATTGCCACTTTTCTGCACCCCACTGCATGCGGTCAACAGCCATGTTTAACGCTACTATCACTGACCTATCATGATTACTGGCATAAACGACAGTATAAGACATGCAACAACTAATTCAATCCATGGCAAGTGTGCTTGATATTGAGTTTTTAGACATGGAGGGCAATACACAGACCTTGCGGTCACTAGGTTCAGAGACCACCAAGAAGTGGCTGGTGGTAAATGTTGCCAGCCGATGTGGACTTACCAGACATTACACAAATCTACAGGCAGTGTCCAGCATGCCTGATGTATTAGTTGTCGGATTTCCATGTAACCAATTTGGTGGCCAAGAGCCGGGTAATCACCAAGAAATATGCGATTTTACCAGTGAGAAATACGGTGTGACATTTCCTTTGATGGCGAAGGTTGAGGTCAATGGTAACAGCCAAGCTGAATTATTCGAACATCTCACTGCAGTGCAGGGGATTGACGGTCATGATGGTTCTATAAGGTGGAATTTTGAAAAATTTGTAATTGATTTGGATGGGAATGTGACACGTTATTCTCCACAAACCAAGCCTGAGGCTTTATTTTGACAAAACAACCGTTTAAACCGACATAGACTAGCAAATGCATATGGTTGACTGGAATCTAGATGCCGATCCATT
>DAWS01000019.1 GCA_002506025.1 Euryarchaeota archaeon UBA111
ATATGAGTGTGGCAACTAAGCAATCGAGGGGTCACAGATTTTCCAGCATTTTTGTCGTTATGCTGATGCTTTTCACATCGCTTGCCAGCATTGCGTTAGTTGATACAGCAAAGGCCTCAACAACTGGTAATATTTCGATCATTGGTTCTACACCAGCAGAATTTGACTTCATTCCAGCTTATGAGCCCACCTACTTTACAGTTGAACTAAACAATTCTGATTCTGACCCTTCCGACCCAAGAACGATTAGTTGGTATGTTTGTTTGGGCGAGAAAGTAACCAATGTGTGCATTTCACAGCGGATTGATGAGGGTTCAATTCTCATTCCCCCTATGGCACCAGGTGAAGTTAGTAACTTTACCTCTCTGAGTGGGTTTTATCCAAATGGAATCAACGAGACCATCACTGTAATTTATCAGTTTGATGAATTTGATATGAACCCAACCGATGATGTCTTAAATTTCAAGCTTAACTCAACGCTGGAATACACTGATTTCAAGATTGAAGTAAATGAGAATATCATCGATACCCTGTCAAATCTTGCATACTATGAAGGTACACCCCTACTATCTAATAATACGCAGTATAACATGACCTTTTCTGGCTTCGCCAACTTGTGTGCAACATGCCACCTTAATGCATCACTGGGGTGGCAATTGTGGAATGAAAATCAATCAACTATGATCGCAGAATACTATGAATTTACCGAAAACTTCCCGAAGTATTCATTCTACAAATCCTTCCAAATGGCTTTGCCTACTTTTGAGCACAATGAGGACGGAGTATACACGCTTTTGTACGGTATTTTTGATTCTACAGGCAGCCCATACGGAGACCAAAATGATGACAATAATCTAAATTCGATAGCGATTGTCATCAATACCGAATTAGACATATCAATCGATAATATGTATCCCAGCCACAATCCATCTGAACAAAGTTATCTCTACGGAACTGATATGGTATCAATTTTGATTAGTAACAACGGCAACTCCACTGCCAATGCATTCGCTCTTAACTTAATTATCTCAAACAGTGATGGTGAGCAATTCACACAAACATGCAACATAGACTTCTTGGTGCCTAACCAGCAGAGAACCTGTGTATTTGATATGCTGCTCCATGGTAATGCAATCAACCTCCAAGCAAATCTGCCCTCGCAGATAGGTGGAAATTATGACTCAAACGCACTAGACAACACTATTCAAGAGGTTGCCGATGTAGTTGTATCTCAGTTGTCTACAACCATTGAAATTAGCAACCAGAAAGAGTGGTATACCGATGATGAGAGCATCTCGATTACTGCTAATGTCAATCCCTTTTCGGCTGGTCCAGTAAATTATTCATGGTGGTATTCTGGATTAATCAACATTGATTATGGACAACAAATATTGCTTAATACCTCTGATTATGGCTTAGGCAGTCATACTTTCAAACTAATCAGTAGTGACGTTCTCGGCAATAGTGAAATCCTATACTTCAGCATCTTAGTGTTCTCCGAAATTGCCATAGACAACGATCCTTTCTATTCTGCATCTGCAACCTCGCCCTCCAACACAGTTGAAATTATTCACGACTCAGCACTGCCAAATATTAGGCAAGATTACAATATTGGCGGCGGCAAAATGCCTCTGATGTTGTATCAATTTGACCTTGTTGACACCAGCACTGATTCCTCAATTTTTGATGGGCAAAACTGGTTAGATGTCGAATTAAATCTATTCCACGCGCTACCTTCTGGAATATCATATTCGAATGTTGAATTGAGAAAATTAGATTCTTTTGGCGACCAAAACTGGGAATATTTCAACCCTGAGCATTATGGTTTTGTTAATCAGACCGTGATGTTTGCAAGACTATACGAGCCAACTACAATCCTTGTTATCGGAGATTTGGGTGAACCCGATATCGAGGCAAGGAACTTCTCAGTTGGGTTAATCTCTGACGGCAATCTTGAGTTGACTTGGGATGATTACGGTGACACACAAAGTGACTACATACTTGGCTGGAACATCCATCAAAAAATTGTCCCAGAATTTGGCGGCACTATCTTTGAATCGCCTCAAGAGAATTATAATCAATTAATTTGGGAGGATCTTGTGTTGGATTCGTTCAGAACTTTCGTACCACTTGGTCAAACGAGCTGGGAAGACCTCATCACCGTCCCAGACGGTTACTGCTCCTCATATGCCATAATCCCAGTCGACAGAACTGGTAAAACCTTCAACAATTTAGCCAACGTTTCGATGGAAAATGGCACCGCGGCCGCAATATGTGGCGACTCTACTCCACCATCAACGTCGGTCGTAAACATGCAGAGTAACTCGAAATTTACCAATGATACTGCGTGCTTTGACCAATACAGAGATTGGAATATGTGCTATGAAGTTACAATATCATGGGTTTGGCCAACAGAAGGAGAGGATAATGAAACCTGGGATATGTATCGAACCGAACAGAATCCCAACGGAATGGACTTAGCACTGCTTGAACCGATTCTAAGTGATATGATATATGTTCCAGGCGAGAGTTATACCTACACAGTCAGCGGAATGGATGACGATAGTATTAGGCCAATGAAGACATTTTACTACATTTTGACACCGAGCGACCAATTTGGCAATGAGCGGACGGTAATCATCTATCCATCAGCAAATGTCGAGCGTCTACACATCGAGAATGAGTGGTGGGACTACAACCAACACGTTATTCCAGAGCCAGAACCGGAGCCAGAACCACCACTGGGTAGTGAGTGGTTAGGAGACTTCTCAGATGATTTAGAGCAACAGGAGTTCCAGACAGCCGGCATCGTTACCCTTGCCACTCTGTGCATTGGATTCATCATGCTAGCGTTTATTGCCAAGCGCCTGAAAAGACTTCGTAGAGTTGTTAATGCAAGAAACAAAAGATTAGCTGCTGAATCTATGGCTGATGAGTTTGACGACTTCTTTTGATTTGGCGCGGCAGGGGAGATTCGAA
>DAWS01000131.1:0-1303 GCA_002506025.1 Euryarchaeota archaeon UBA111
TCAAATGTTTTGTCGTAAGCATGGCTGACACTATATAACGCTGTCATAGGAAGGTCATCAACCCTTCCCAAAAACCAAGCAATTTTTACTCAATATTAGTATCAAGGGACAAAATATCGCTATCACCACTCTCTATGACGGTGATAGTTGAGACTGCGAATGGCTTACCACAGGCTATGCCCAATTCTCGATTCACTAGTCTAGCTCTGTGCTTTGTCACACCTGGATGACTAGCGTGCAAATTGTCAATATATTCCTGCGGGCAGTTTGCCGCCAATATGACTAATTTTGCCTCGCCAGAAGCACACGCATCAATTGCTTGTCTTTGTCCAAATAATAGCTTGCCAGTTGATATTGCTGTCTTTAATTGTCTACTCAAATCCATATTTTTTCCTCCATACTCCACATAGTTTCTCATGGTTGGGAATTATCACTCCTCTGGGATATAATACAATTCTACACTACCAGTTCCCAGAGATATAGGTTGACCAACAATAATATTCTCAGCGACACCAGTTAGTTGATCTCTTTCGCCAATGATACCTGCTTTGAGCAGGTGATTGACAGTAACCTCGAAAGCAGCACGAGCAAGAATGCTGTGCTTCGTTCCCGATACTCCGTGACGTCCGATGGCTCTGACTTCTCCCTCTGAGGTCATCACATCAGCGACCAGAAGTAGATGTCTAACATCCACTTCGAGTCTTGCGCCATCGAGGGTAGCCTGCAATTCATTGACGATTGCTTGTCTGGCAGCTTCAATACCTAGATATTCGTAAATCTCGATGATATTGTTGGTGTAAGTTCTGCTACGGTCGATTGTTTCTATTTCACTTACTCTAGAAAGATTGGAGCCGATTGTGGAGAGATAATATTCTCCAGTTTTATCGTCTAACTGGACATTAGCTCTCTCCACATTTGGTATACCTTTCAGTCTGAGGTCTCTGATTTTTTCTTCCAGTTGAAGTAGCATGGTATACGAAGGTGGATTCTCTGCTAATTCGGCTAGATCTTCTTCAGAGTGGACTCCAGGTATCAAGGTAAGTTTTGACGCCTTGTTACCGTCTTTGTCTGCTTGGACATATAGCCTTGTGGCCTGTTCTAACTTATCTTTAACCTCTGAAGCGGTCATATTTTTCTGCTTCAAATTTGTTTTATTTAGTTTCAGAACAAGTCTTCGCTGAGCTACATCTGTTTCGAGGCTAGCGATGTTTACTGTTGTGGTCACTTCAATCGCAGCAGCCAACTTCTGTGCTTCATCTGCTGAAGTCTTTTTGTCTGGTTGCAATCTTATGGTCATGGTCGG
>DAWS01000131.1:1696-15973 GCA_002506025.1 Euryarchaeota archaeon UBA111
ACACCCGCATAGTGGAACGTACGCATAGTCATCTGAGTTCCTGGTTCACCAATCGATTGAGCGGTGATGATACCTGCTGCCTCGTAAGGGTCAATACTGGCTCGCTTGAGGGCAAATATTGCTTCTTGCACGACCTTCTTTGCTTCCGCTTTGGTTAACTTCTTTTTACCACGAGCATGGATTGCAGTTGTCAAATCGTGGAAAATTCTGTTGGTGAATCTTCTTGAACCGGAATCCTCAACTGCTGCAACTAAACTTTTGTAGACAGCATCCTCTGAAAGTTCATCTTCCAAACCAATCAGTTTTGCTGTTGCGTTATAGGTGTCGATGTCAGCGGTTGGTTTGACCCTAGAGCGTGCCCTAGTTTTTCTGCCTGTTCTGCTTAGTCGAACCGAGGTTACTGGTCCTATAGCTTCATTATTAGCGAGTTTATTTTTCTGGTTTGCCCCGTCTATGATACCCTTTATTTGTCCCGCAGTTTCTGAATCCGTTTCGCAAATTTGGGCAATGTTTTCTGCCGGTAGGATCTTCACATCATCCCACTTTCTATCATCGGCTAAGATGTGAGCAAAGTTCTCAGCAATTCCAAGGTCCATTAGCTTCTTTTTGGTTGCACTCTTAACTACCATCAGGCTTCACCTCCATCGTCATTAGAATCCTCAAACTCCCATGCTCCCATATCCTCCTCGCTCTCATCACGTTCTCGTGATTCGCGCTGAACAATGGTTGCTCCTTCTGTGCCAAGTGCTTCATCAACAATAACGTCGATGTTAAACGGAGATCCGTGAACACCCCGAGATGGGTCAATTCCGTCTTCGCCATAACTGAACTGAATTATTCTGTTAGCTGTGTTACGCACTGAGAGCATCTCATCATCATAGACCTTCAAATCGTCCATAGCGTTGATTAATCTTCTCTGCATATATCCTGACTTAGCAGTACGAACTGCAGTGTCAACTAGTGATTCTCTTCCTGATACGGATAGCATAAAGAACTCTGTGGGCTCTAAACCACGCTTGAAAGAGTTGGAAATGAAACCACGGTCTAATGCACCACGTCCGCCACGCTTGAAGTGGGCCAAAACTCTATCATTGTAGCCTCTTTCTAGTCTCTTTCCACGAACCTTTGCTTGACCAATAGACCCAGCCATCATCGTTAGGTTATCCATCGACCCTCTTGCACCAGATATTGCCATGTTTACTGCGGCATTGGTTGAACCTGATTGATTCAGTTCATCCTTTGCAATGTCACCGGCTTTTTGCTTTCCTTCGTCAAGCATAACCATGATGTTTTCTTCCAGAGTTTCTCTTGGAGTTCTACCCGGCCTGGTTTCGTAACCCTTGCCGTCTTTTCCGAACGCTGCCAACTCTTCTTCGACCAGTTTTCTGGCGTCAGCATTGGCTTGCTCGATTGCAGCAAGTGATTCAGGTGATAGGTCTTCATCGTCGATACCTGTAGTGAACCCTAGTGCAGTACAGGCGGCGATTGATAATTGAGTAAATTCGTCAAGGAACTTGGCACCCATTTCTGGCCCATTGGTTTGAACAATTGCGTCGAGCAATCGTCCGTCTTCAGCACCGATAGCACGCTTGTCTAATGTTCCCTCTACACTACCATTCTTTACCACTACGTCATCATTTGATCGGCTTCTGAATCTTAGATGGATATTGTCTGGTATAATTAGCGAAATGATATCTTGGCCACGGAAGCTGTCACGCCCGTTCTCGTCTTTGACAACTTCAGGAAGTGAACCTGTCCAACCTATGTTACCTAACATCTCTAGACCATGTTCTACTGATATCAGTGTTCCAGGTCTTGAAAGTAGGTAAGCACCAGATATGTGGTCGTGAATACCACCGATAACTGCGCCACCATATCTTGGGGTGAGTATGTGTTCCTGAACTCTCATCAAAATCTTGGCCTCGGCCCGTGCTTCTTCAGACTGTATGACGTGTAAGTTCATTTCGTCGCCGTCAAAATCAGCGTTATACGGGGTACATACTGCCAGATTGAATCTGAAAGTGTGTCCTTGCATGACTCTGACTTCATGAACCATCATCGACATTCTGTGGAGCGATGGTTGACGGTTGAAAATAGCTACATCGCCATCAATCAAGTGACGTTCAACCAACATACCAGGTTTTGGATTGCCGTCTCTGTCGAAGGTTGATAATCTGTCTTCGACATTGGTTCGCTCGCCCCATTCGTCTGCTGGACTGCCACAATGTGGGCAGGTAATTTCTAGATGTTCTGGTAGTGGGTCAGGATTTACTTTGTCGAGCTGTTCTAATTCCCACATCCATTTGTAGTGTAAGATTGCTCTTGGGTCATCCTTTTCTAGCGCGTTGCCGTTGATATCTTCACCACGCAGATTAGCAAGTGTTGCATTATCATCAGCAACATAGTTTGTCACTTCTATGCTGGGGTCAACTACAGACCGACTTATTTCTTTCTTTATGACCAAACCTGGAAGGAAGTTAGGGGCAGGCATTACTTGATGTAAATCTGGCCTCATTGTTGTTTCTTCCATACATTCAGGGTTGTGGCATCTAAATCCAGCGTTGATTAGTCTACTTCTGGAATTAATCCTAACTCTTCTCTTGTCACCACGAATAATGTAGTTTACACCCGGATGAACGTCTGGTCCTCTAAGAATCATCTGGCGCATTTGCTCTCTGTTCCTCATAGTAACTCTAATCGGGACAGTAAGTTCTCGAGCTATTTTCTCTGGAACCCCTACCTCATTGACTCCAAGGTATGGATCTGGCGAAATCACAGAGCGTGCACAAAAGTTAACACGCTTACCGGAGAGGTTGCTTCGGAATCTTCCTTCCTTACCCTTCAACCTCTGTGTCAGGGTCTTCAATGTTCTTCCTGATCGGTGTCTTGCTGGTGGAATACCGGAAGTCTGGTTGTCGAAATATGTGGTGACGTGATATTGCAATAATTCCCAAAGGTCCTCGACGATTAGCTGTGGGGCACCAGAGTCACGATTTTCTCGCAGTCTCTGATTTATTCGAAGAACGTCAACCAGCTTGTGGGTTAGGTCGTCCTCAGAGCGGTCTCCGCTGTCAAGAGTAATAGATGGTCTAACCGTTATTGGTGGTACTGGCAATACTTTCAAAACTGTCCATTCGGGCCGATTTTGAGTATCCATACCGATGAAAATTAAGTGTTCAACAGGAATACTGCTTAACCATTCTCTAACATCTCTTGGGTTGAGTTTCCTCTCAGTCTCTTTACCGGTTCCCTGAGTCTCCAACTTCTCTTTGAAAGTTGTCGGCTTGTCCAAGGTAATTTTTCCCTGTGCAGCGCCACAGTGCATGCAGACTTTACGCTTAGCTCCGGAAGTAACCTTCTCAATCTCCTTGATAATCTTAGAGAATTCTGTGGAACCTACTCCGTGTTTCAAGATGATGTCACGAACCCTTGTTCGGTAGTAGTCTTGCTCACTTAACTCTGGATTTGAAGGGTGAGTGTTTGCTTCATCGTGGAGCAATATCTTACTGCAGGAATTACATGTAGCCTTTAGTGCTGTTTTTATTAAGCCAACGAAACCAATGTGAATAACTGGCAGTTCCAACTGAATGTGCCCAAAATGCCCTGGGCTCTCGTCATACTTACAATTGTCAGTTGGGCACACTAGACCTGGTTCAATTACACCCATGTGTGGATCCATTAGACCTTGCCTGTATGCGTGACCATCATCTTTGTAGGTGTCAGCAGTTTTGACCTCAACAGCAGACATTTTTCTGATTTCACTTGGGTCCATTAGACCAAATCTAATGCTGGCAATTCGCTTGGGTATTAGTGTAGTAACTCTGCTCATCTTCGGTCCTCCAGTTCTAATCTCATGGCCACACCTAAACTCTTCATTTCATCTAGTAGCAGCTTGAAAGCATAGGATGTTTGCACTTTGTAAACTTCAGCGCCATCGCCGTGAATCGGGCTAACGTAGGTTCGACGTTTCGGATCGTACCATGCAAGGTGGCCAGACTGAGCACAAACATACATATCGATTCCATCAGATTCATCGAGTAGTCTGTCTTTGATTACCATCGATGCACCGTGAGCAATCAAACAATCACGCTCCATTTCACCGAATCTTAAACCACCCTGTCGGGCTCTACCTTCTGTGGGTTGCCGAGTCAAGATTTGGACACGTCCTCTCGAACGTGCGTGTATCTTTGAACTCACCAAGTGGTGGAGTCTTTGGTAGTAGATACAACCGATGAAAATTTCTGCTGGGTAGGCTTGACCAGTTTCTCCATTTATCATAGTCTCCCTACCCGAATGTGCAAAACCATTTCTGATTAGCCCATCACGTAGGCTGCCTTCCTTTTCTCCTCTGAATGCTGTTCCGTCAATTCTTCTGCCTTCGAGAGAGCCAACTTTGCCACCAATCATCTCTAATACGTGAGCAACAGTCATCCTTGAAGGAATGGCGTGTGGATTAATTATCAAATCAGGAACTACTCCGTCAGAAGTGAATGGCATATCTTCAGGATCAACTAATCTGCCAATGACACCTTTTTGTCCGTGTCGTGAAGCAAATTTATCCCCAACCTCTGGAACTTTGTGGCTTCTTACCATGACTCTAACCATACGACCTGAGTCTAGAGATTCCGTAACATACACATTGTCTACCCAGCCTTTCTCGCCGTGCCTGACAAGCATCGATGACTCTCTTCTTTCTTGAGCCATGAGGAAAGCACCTCCTGAGGATTCTTCCAAGAATCTTGGTGGGCTTGTTTTACCGACCAAAACATCGCCTCCTTCAAGATATTTCTCAGGTAGTGGAAGGCCATCTCCTTCAAGATGAACATACGATTCATCTGGTTTCAAGCCCTTGACTTCCTGTAGGGAGGTTCCGGGTTTTTCTATTTCTTCTACTTGGCCACCAGGGAATCTTCTGCGCTCAGCATTGTAAGTTCTCATGAAGGTTGACCGTCCGAGACCCAAATCAATCGAGCCTCGGTTCATGATTACTGCATCCTGCATGTTGTAACCATGTAGCGACATAATTGCAACGATGAAGTTCTGACCACCGGGACGCTCGTCGAAATTTGTTGTTTCCATTGCTCTGGTTCTGGTGATTGAGCGTTGTGGGTAATGTAGAATGTGGGCCCTGGTATCTGGCCTTAGCCTGTAGTTTGATGATGGCAGACCAAGTGATTGCTTGACCATTGCAGTTCCACCAGTAACACGAGGTGTGGAGTTGTGTTCTGGATAGGGTATGAGCGATGCGCATACACCAAGAACAAGTTGCGGATCGATTTCACAGTGAGTGTGTTCTGGGGTATATTCTAACGGTACTGAGAAACTTGCTGTCTCCCACTCATTGTTTGGCATGCGAATTTTTGCCTTGAGTTTGGCTTCTGTTGCGCCAGGTTCACCGAGGTTTGTCCACTCAACACTTTCGTTGGTAATTGGCCTGCCGGCATGCTTGCCTTTAGGAACAGTCGCAGGTAGTACAAACGGTTTTGGCGCAATGTAGAGGTCTTCTTCTTCCTCTGCATCCACCCATTCGATAATTCCTTCATTGACCAAATTCCTGAAAGTCATTTCACCTTCGGTCAAGGCATCCAAATGTTGGGATGTGAGTCTTGGTGCACCATCATATAGAATTAATAGCGGTCGAAGGATTCTTCCCTTGTCGGTGTTGATGAAGATATCTCTGTTTTCACTGTCGTAACGGATTGAGACTTCCGGCGGGATTGTCCCACGTCGTCGTGCTGATTTGAAATGTCTAACTAAGTTAGTTCCGCGCTTGTGAATACCGTAGATGTCACCGTTAACGTGGACTCTGTCACCGTCGCTCCAGTCATCTGGTTGGTAGACATCAAGCTCATCCAATTGGTTTCTTACATCTTGTTCGCTAATGTGTTCAGAAACGTCAATCATTTGGGCAGCGTTCTTTACCAGACCACAGTTTTGTCCCTCAGGAGTTTCGTTTGGACATAGTCTTCCCCAATGGGTGGGGTGAAGATCACGGGCTTCGAAGTGTGGTTGACTTCGAACTAGTGGAGAGGTCACTCTGCGCATGTGCGAGAGGGCTGCTAAGTAAGTTGTCCTGTCAAGTAATTGACTGACACCTGAACGGCCACCGACCCAATTTCCAGTAGCGAGTGCGTGCATTATTTTTGAGGTAAGCACATCTGGTCTGAGGCATGAGGTTATCCTCAACTCGCGCTTTCTGTTGTGATGTCTTTCTAATTGATACTTCAAATCTCTAGCCAGTTGGTTTGAAGAAACTCTAAACAAGTCTTCTATCAAGTCACCAGCAAGTCTTACCCTTTTGTTTGCATAGTGGTCTTTGTCATTTGGTTCCTTGGAGTGCATAGCCATTTCCAAAACCTGTCTCACGATTCTGCCCAAAAATACCGCCTTTTTCTTGCGGTCTGTTCCTTGGTCGCCTAGATGTGGTAGTAGTTCGCGGTCTAGTAGTTGGTCGACTCTCGCTTCACGGTAGTCTTTTTGCTGACCTGCAGCAAATTTCTTTTGTAGCCACTCATGAGCTTCTAACATATTTTGAACCGCATACTCCTCATTGTCATTTACCTCGTTGATGTTTGCCACGATATACTTGAACGTTTCAGTTGGACCTGCAATGGCGGTAAATATCTCTTGGTCGTTATCTATTCCCAAAGCTCTCATGAGCAAGACTACTGGAATTGGAGTTGTTCCAGCGGTGCTAATCTTTACCATCAGCATTCCGTCTCTGCGCTTTTCAACGGTCAGAGGCTTTCTCATACCATCTTTTTGAGAGAAGATTTTTGCGACTTCTGTTCGCTTTGCATACCTGTTGTTGATTTCAACTGTTACCCTGTTTGGTGCAAGATCTTCTGTAGAGATCAGAACTCTTTCTGTGCCGTTAATAATGAAGTAGCCACCCGGGTCGAGGGGGTCTTCGCCTTTCCTCTTGAGTAATTGTTTCCACAAGTCAGCGTCCTCGTTTGATGTTGTGGGGTATAATTGTCTGTCTCCAGCGATGTGGGCTGGGTGAAGATTACAGCGCTTAGACCGAACCATTATTGGCATGCTGCCTACTTGAACTCCCTCTTCTTTCGGGGATGGTATTCCGTTCCTAACTATTTGGAAATCAATAGTAACTGGAGACATGTATGTTAGTTTCCTCAAACGGCATTCCATGGGGGAGGACGGATGCTCAGAACCATTAGCCTCTCTTATTGTGGGTTCCCCGAGTTGGATATTTTTTAGTCTGATAACAATATCTTGGTCAACAACGTCAAGTTTGATGAAGCCACCTTCGTCATCCTCTACTTCTCCATCGATTCCGACGCGAATGTTGCGAATTATCTTTTCCATTCTCGACAACATGTTGTCGCCGGCAGGGATGCAGTCATCGTATGATGCTATCTGGTGATTTACTAGGCTTCTTTCTTTGAAAAATGATTGAATTATTTCTTGCATTGTTATCCCTCTTAGTTACCCTCTACGATTAGTCTGTAAGCTACCGTCTTACCTGCTGACGGTGAGCGTCTAATTACTTTGACAACACGGTCAGCAATCCAGCCTGCAGCCAATGGTTTGTGCTCAGGGTCCGCTGCGAGTTTAGCGTTGTCTATTGTTTCTGCTTGTTCCTTCAACACCTGAACTACAGGGTCGGTGATGAGAATTTTTGGCAGCAACTCTTTGGCAATTCGGTGTTCTCCAGTTTCGCTGTCCAACTCGAGCATCTGCCATGGTGCCAACTCTGCTTTCTCTATTTCGAACTGTTCTTGTTCGCTAATGTTTGCATCGCCAACCAGTTCTTGGTGGGGCACTAACTCGTGATTGAGGGCATTGAATCTCAGGGTTATCTCAGGACGATCGAAATCATCAATTGCTCTGGACCTGATAGTTATCTTCTTGCTCTTTTTCTGTGCCCTACGACGAGATCCTTGTTCGGCTATGACCGACATTACATTTGTGAACGCCTCAGAATCTTTTGAGGTTCCAAGAATTGAAGCGATTTCGTCATGTGATAGAGTCTTGATGTCAGTCATGTTCCTATCCGTCGCCAATTTATGAGCGAATTCTTCAGAAACACCTAATTCCATTAGCCGCTTTTTCGTTGCGCTTTTTACTACCATGCCAGACCCTCAAAATACCCGCAACTGGCTAGACCGGTAGCGAATCAGGCGGGCCCGACGGGGTTCGAACCCGCGACCATCGGATTAAAAGTCCGACGCTCTACCTGACTGAGCTACAGGCCCAACGTAGCAACTTGGGCTTTTCAGCCGACTTGCCTTGCGTTCATATAATTTGCGGCAGGGTGAACCCAGCCTCGCTCTAGCGAAGCCCCACCAAATCCAGCCGTAATCAGCAACTCGATGTGGAATGTCTCTCGCTACGGTAATGAATAAAGGCTTCGCATCAAACAATATAACCGTGAGCGGACCATTGTTTGATGATGACTCCGTTGCAAGAGAGCTTGAACTTATCGCTGGTGAAACTAAGACGATTCAATGGCAATCTCCTAACGGTGAACTATTTTCTTTGGAACTGCCTCACACGGTTTATCCACCAAGAGAAGATACTGATTTTATGGCTAGGAACCTGATCAAAATAGGCCCGGGAAAACGTCGTAAGTGTCTTGAATTAGGCATCGGAAGCGGGGTTTTATCACTGCTATGTCATCGACAAGGCTGGGATGTTTCTGCATGTGACATCAACCCAATTGCGGTGGCTTGTGCGAGACAATTCTTGAGATCAAACTCAGCCAAAGAGGTCCAAGTTAGAGAAGGCGGCATTGGCCCGGAATATGATGGAAAACCCATCCAATGGTCTCCATCAAAGAAGTATGATTTAATATTCTGGAATATGCCTTACCTTAAGATTGAAGACGATTCTCAGGCTCACCTCGGACCGTTAGAAGAAGCTGCACTGATTGATACAAGCAAAACCAGCCTAGTTTATCTAACAATTAAGAATATAAAAAGACTGGAATTATTAAAAAAATCTGGAACGGTGATGTTAACAGTTGGAGAACACCTCGACGAGGATGAATTGATTGATATTTGCGCTAAATTTGGTTTTGCGGGCAGGATAGTAGATGAACTAATATTTGCGGATGGTGAGCGATTGAAACTCTTGACTCTCTGGCACCCATTTGCTAGACAACCAACTATCTGTAAGGATGTTGTAACCTCTACTAACTCAGAATTATTGGCTGGGAATTGGCCAGTAGGAAGCTCTCTCTCTGCAGGGAGACAAACCAACGGTCGTGGCAGGTATGATAGAGAATGGGTAAATGCAGCAGACTTGCTAGCATGCTCATGGAAATTACCGTTGTCAAAAATACTCTCGCCTGGAGTCACTCAAATTATTATAGGTTATTTGGTAAAACAGTCTCTTGAATCTATTCAGACCACAGACAACAAAGCGAGGGTAATACTGAAATGGCCGAATGATTTGATTATTCTGGCAAATGAAAGACGGGGGAAGGTTTGCGGTGTATTGTTAGAGTCAGTGTCGATTGGTAATGATACAACAATGGTGGCAGGAATTGGCGTAAATATATCTCAAGGGAATCAGAAAATAGACTATGATTTTGATATTGCCTTTGCAGACTGGTGCTCTGACGATTTGACTGCAGATTATGTCCAAATGCAATTGCACTGCCGTATTGCTAGTTTATTTGAAGCGCATGGCGAGATTCCACCGGCGAATTTCTCGGCGATCAAAATATCAGCTTTTAATGCCATCAAAGATGGTTTTAATTCAAGCAGTAGGGTGTTATATAGAAATGACCCTGTGAAATTTTCCCACCTAAACGATGACGGTAGTGTTGCCCTAATCAACTCTGAAGATACACTGACAAGTATCGGTGAGGGCGAGGTTCTAGAATGGTCATTCTAGCGATTCAAGTTCAGCGTCTATTGATTCGCTATCAATCTCACTTCTTCGTTTTTGCAATCCAAAAATTAGAATTGCCACTCCAATTGGGTAGATGATAAAGTCCAACATTAACGCCCTTTTGACATCAACATCAACCTCACCAGACCCGCTGTCAAGCACAATCACAAGCTTGTATTCATCATATGCTTCTGATTTAAAGTAATCATCTGTTTCTCCTCCAGAAGACACTAAGAAGTCAAATTGATGGACTTGCTCAGAGTTTTTTGTGATTACAGCCTCGCCCTCGCAACCATCATCACATTCGATCAGTATGCTGAGTTCGTCGCCTTTCAGTAGGTGGACCGATTTCTCATATGGCTTATCGTCGGATTCGGTGATTGGTGTTGTCTCAACCCAGCCGTGAATAATGAAACCTGCGCACAACATACCAATACCAACCAGTATCAGCACATCGCTGAACTTCATAGCATCAGCCGAGCCTCCAGCCCCCATGTGACAATCACACGGACAGTCGCACATGAATCCTTCCTTATTCGAGGAGCGAAATCCTCTCTCGAACAAGTCTTATCTTCCCACTCGATGTGTAACTTGTGAAGATTTTACCGTGTTCCTCTTGTTTAGTATCAAGAATATTACGGACCTTGTGGTAATCAGGTAACTTAACTTGTATAATGGCGACGCTTTGTCCACCACTAAGTTGATTTTGATTGTATTCCGTAAGTTGCGGTATTCCTCCAAGTTCGCTGTCTGTAAACAGCATTTCAAGCGACTTTAGTGCGTCTTGCTTGGATTTTATCTCTGCAGATACAATTACACCTATCCAACGCCGCTTACCCCGCAAGGCTTTCGATAGACGCTTCGCCATGGATGTCGTTAGTGATATTTTCACTTAATTTCTTTGGATAGTATCAAATCATTACACTTGCACGGTTGAATTGTCGAACCATGGATAGTGTTGAAGCGTCAAATCAGGCATCTAGTGATGCTATTTTACATGACTATGAAGATAAAAACATCTCACTGATTCGATTAGTTAAAAGCCTCCTAGCAACCGCAACAATGCCTCACATAGTGTTGATTGTTGTCACATCGAGTGTACTATACATACTCGCTGGAATTGACACATTTACAGTTTTTTCATCGCTGGCATTCACTAGCCTTGCGGTAGCATATGCAGTAACAGCCCTCCTATCAAATAATAAGGTAGTAAAGAAAATGATTAGTCTTGATCAAAATTCATCAGAAGGAGAGCAGTCATTCGTTGTTTCAAACATAATTAAATTCAAAATTTGTCTGTTCCCCTTGGCCATTGCACTGGTGGTATTTCTTCTTATCAATACCATCACTGGGGAAAATGGCATGTTACCTGGACTAAGTAATCTCATACCCACCGCCCTAGGCATGTTGTTTATTTTGTGGTCAATAATTCAAGGAAGCTCATTTACCCAATGGGCGTCATCTGTCAGCGCCCGAAATTTCCAGCAAGCGACAAAATCAAGCACATTGAGAACATCAGTTGTCGTTACGGTAATGGCGATAATCACGGCTGGACTTGCACTGAGTACTTTGTTCTACCAATTCAATGATTTAGAACGAAGTGTGACACAATCATTAGTAGCCTCAATTCCTTTTCTTGCTCTAGCAACCGCGGTCACCTCAGCAAGTTTAGCATACTCATGGAAACTGAAGATTCTATCCTCTATGAAGCCTTCACTACATCGCTTTAGTCACAAGTGGTCGATAATTTGTCACCTGTTCATTACATGGCATTTGTTAACAATCTGGCGACAAAATTTCCTTGATCCGTCTTCATTCCAGGTATTCATCGAGGAAATAGTGTTAATGATTTTTACCGTGTTTTTTGCTATTTGGTCTATGACCTCAAAAAGCTACAGAAGTAGTTTTAGACTCATTTCCGAAGAAAATGCCCTGACATGGGGGCTGTCTTTTGGGTACGCATACGCAGGAAGTGTTGCCATGCTGACGTCGTTCTTTGATGACATCAAGACAGTAATGCTTGTTGGCCATTGCTTGGTTGTGGTGACTGTGATAATAATGCATAAATTAATTCTCAGTAAGGTAATAGGCACCGACGATTATAGTGTAGAGATAAGCCGTATAACTCAAACTGATACCGAGGTCGAAGTAAGTGGTGAGAAAAATGATCTTGTTGAAACTCACCAAGACAAAAGTTTAGTTGAAAAAGGTGACTCTGAAGCCTGGCAAGAGGATGATGATGTCGACTGGGAAGCCAAACGGTCGGGTCCTGAAATTGATGGTTTAGAATGGGATGAAACAATAGATCTAGACTAACTTTCAGAAATTCCGGATAACAGTGTGACAACTCTCATACTGTTGTGCAAGTCTTCACTCACTCTAGCCCCCAAAATAACTTGAGCATCAGAATCTAACGCATCGGTAAACAACCTGGCAACAGAATCTACTTGGCTGAGAGTCATGCCTAGTCCACCTTCGATTTGAATTAGGCAACCTGTAGCACCACCAACATCTAGTGCCTCAAGCGGCGCCATCATGGCTGAGTGTAGAATTTTCTCTGGCTCATCTGCATCGCCCATGCCAACGAGTAGCGTCGACTTACCGTCCTGTTCGACAATTGCTCGCAGATCCATTAAATCGAGATTGATTAATCCCATACGAAGTAGAGTCCGAACTAAACCATCAACCAAATCTTCAACCCATTCTGCGCCCATTTGCCACGTACGCCCCTTTTCTCTTGCTTGTCTTGCTAATCTTTCGAGGGATAACCGGACGGTGATGTGGGCAAACTTATCCAATCTAGCAAAGCCTTCTTCTGCAATATTTAGTCTAGTGGACTGTATCCCAAAAGGCATTGCAGCAACCGCAATTACTACGGCTCCTGAAAGACGTGCTTGTCGGGCAAATTCATGAGCAGCACCAGTTCCAGTTCCTCCGCCCAAGCCAGTCAGCAAAATCACTAATTCTACGGGCTGCATTAGTTTTCTAACGACCGCTGAAACACTCCTCATTCGCTGTTCCGCAAGCGGGGGTAGCGCTGCGCATCCAAGTTTATCAACCACAGTTCCTAGTTTTAGAACATGACCTGATTCGGCCAAAGCAAAACTGTCGTCATCAGCATCAATCAGCAAGATATCGGCTTCAGAATTGCATTTTGACCAAGCACCCATGGCCCATGAACATCCCAAACCACCGACCCCAGCTATCAGGATTTGTGAAGATTCCATCGAGTTGTGGTGGAGTTGATGCTCAATGAACTTTCGCTACTTATTCGATATACCTTAGATATCTTCTTCTTGAATCTCTTGCCCAAGCATTGTCTGGTTCTATTGCCAATACTTTGTCGTAGTAAGTTACTGCGGTCTCAAATTCTGATAGGTAGCGACCGTAGAGGTGTCCGAGATTAGACAATACAGGGATACAATCATTATCCTCTTCTAGCATTTCTAGCAGGAGATCTTCTGCATTTCCCAAATCATTTTTCAACATCATTTCCTCTGCATCCTCCAACCTCTGGAGTTGTGATTCAGACAAATTATAGGTGTTGTCAAACGGCATCGACATAAGGTTCAAACTATGCTAAAAACTCCATGTTATTGAAGTATCCCATCACAACGATTTTAAGTTGGTTTTCGGCCTTTATAAAGTCGGGTAAAAACGGGGCACTGCGTCTAGATTTACCACCAAAATTTGGCAATGTTTAAAGGGTTCATACGGGTGGGTGATTCAACTGGGTGTGTCAATGCTGCGCAAGCCTGTAAGTAATCGCCTTGCGCTGGGCACTTTGCTATTCGTCTTGCTGACAATTCCAGGCATTGCTTCATCATACCACGGCGGCATTGGTGGCGAACAAGTTAACGCCGGTGAAACTATCGACGATGTTGCAAAAGAAGGTTGTTTGTGCCACAACGGGGCTGCAGACAACTCAGTGCAAATAATTCTTGATGATGTCCCGTATGCTTGGGAAGCTGGACAAGTGTATGAGATGAAATTACAAATCATCGGTGGACCTGCGGCTGCAAGCCCGTGGACCGCTGGATTCTCCATGCGAGTTTCAGACGGAGTTCTGTCTGGTGAAAACCTGCAAAACTGGGAGGAAGACCCTACTACACTGACCCAAACAGAGGCTGCCGCCGGCGTTGACGACCGAATGTGGATTATATCTTGGCAGGCACCGGCCGCTGATGCCGGTGTTGTTGACTTCTGGATTACAGGCAACTCTGTCAACGGTGATCAAGGTCCAGGGCCAGAAGATAAATGGAATCAACTCATTTTTGCTCTACAAGAAGGAGACGAAAAGACTACAGCCATGGGGACTAGAACTTTATTTGCCGGAGACGGCAATGTTAGCCCGCCAGAACCAGAGAAAACCGGTGTAGACTTGAAACACATGGGAGCAGAATTTAGAGCACACGT
>DAWS01000130.1:0-1931 GCA_002506025.1 Euryarchaeota archaeon UBA111
GATTATGCCCCTTCATCAGGTAGTGATTTGCTGAGAGTCAAGGCTGAAATTGGATGGAATATTACAGTCAGTCAAAACTGGACGCACCTAGGTAACAATGCGTGGATTAACGGTTCAATATTTGATGCAGTATATCAGACACCGATACTGGGAGATAATATCTCCCAATACTCCATTGTTATGGTTACAGATGACGGTAGAAACCTCGACCTTGCTCAGGGGATAGTTGACAATCTTACCTCGACATTTAGTGAAAACATCACTATTCCAACGTTGCTACCCTCCAATGCTTACGATGTAGAGGTGAGGTTTGATTTCTACAGTCAGCAACCAGAAGGTGGACCATATTATGCCTCTGAAGACCCAATATTTGACCCAGCAACTGAATCACTCTCCTCACTACCAACACCATCTGTCTTAGTTGGTATCGAGTCAGAATATGTTGTTGACTTGGGGGCAACTAGAGAACTGAACACTCTGACTAACAACGATGTGGAATTGTCAGCCGTTGTCACCGATTTAGCAGACTCTAGTTTCCTTGGTGGTGTTACTGTCGAGTTCTTCTTTGATTTTAATGGCTCAAACGTTTCAATGGGCAGTTCACAAACCGACCTTAACGGCACGGCAAATCTTACATGGACCGCAGCGGGCATTGCCCCAGGTGCTTATGAGATACTCATTTTGGTTGCTGATGACTTATCAGACCCACTAGCCAAGGGTAATTCTCGACATACTGGTAATAGCACAGCAGTAAACATAACTATACAGGGTAATACTGACATAAGATTGGACTCAATTCCAACAACAGTAACCGCAGGAGTTGACTTCAATGTTATTGGACAAGTAATTGACGATGACGACAATAGTCGATTGCTAATCGATTCTGTCAAACTCAGTGTAAACTGGTTAAACAACGAAAACGAGACATTAGTGAGTTCCTTTGCCACTACAACTAACGGTTCGTTCAATATGTCTGTGCCCACTGATACCTCTAACAACGGTACATTGCGTGGTGCTAAGACTTTGGTAATATCAGTAGTAGAGGGTTCGTCACAATTTTACCTAGGTTCCTCTGTCGAAGCACCGATATTTGTCTTTGGAGTAACACAGTTTGAAGCAATCCAACCACTCAACGCCATTGTAGTCAATCGTGGAGATAGTGTCAACATCACTGCAAAACTAGTAGAATCCTCAAATCTCTTCCAGCCCTTAAGCGGCTATGATGTGTCTTACGACTTCAGAGGGGCATCTATTGGGACTGTGCAAACCGATGGCGAGGGTTTCGCTAACATAACTCACACAATACCATTTAACCAGCCGCTCGGCTTGACCAATGTAGCGATTTCATTTGCTGGAAGTTCAGATCTACTCGGCACTGGAGCGAATTTCTCTACCATCAATGTCAGGTCACTTACTTTCCTAGTTGTTGACGATATCGCAGCCAACCCAGTGGCCGGAGAGTCATTTAACATAACTGGTCAAATAATTTCTGATAATGGTAGTGGACTAGAGCAGGTTGACGGCACAGTGCTTCCAGCGAATATTCTGTTTGAAATAAATGGTGAATCTCTTGGATTTACCGTTAGCGGTGGCGTAGTTGGCTTAGACGGCTATTGGAATGCCACGATTCTTCTATCACCAAATTTTGCTGCCGGTAATCATACTCTGAGCGCAACCTATATTCCTGCAGTTAATTTCTATCTCGGTTCAAACACTACATCACTGTTTGATAGTCGAGGTTTTACCGAAATAAGATTCATTGAACCTGCACTTGATCTACAAGGTCAGCCAAGTTTGAATGATCGAGTTGAAAGAGGAAATGATGTCGACATAGAGGTCTTACTTATTGACAACACAGGACAACCAGTTGCCGGTGCGCTAATCACCATTACACTAAACGGCACCGATATCACTGCGGTAATCACGACTGC
>DAWS01000130.1:2316-9714 GCA_002506025.1 Euryarchaeota archaeon UBA111
AAAGATGTTAACGCAATTTACACTGGGACATCAGGAACAACTGGGTTATTGGGTTCAGAATCCAACTCATCTTTCGTGGTCCTAGCGCAAACAGAAATCGTAATCTTGGAATCTCCGGAAGGGCTTGTTGCAGGAGATTATTTGACAGTGAATGGCAGTTTGCTGGATGATTTGGGTAACAGCCTCACCATTCTTGACATTCCTTCTGCAGCTGTCGTTCATTTGATGATTGATGATGTATCGGTAGCCAGTATTGAAACAGACCCAACTACTGGCCAATTCAGTCTTGGTTATCCATTACCCGAGGAGATATCCGCAGGTGCACATACCATCACTGTCGAATTTTATGGTGGTAGAGACTGGGTAGACCCAATTGGAGTAGGAGAGCCGTCAAACCCAGAGTATTACCTACCATCCACAGCATCAGTGCCATTCAATATAAGTGTGCCAACGAAGATTTCTCTAATTACTGCAGGTGGCGATGTCAACCGTGAAGATGTAATGACAATCGAAGGGCTGTTGCTCGATTTGGTCGACAACCCGTTACCTGATTTAACCATCGAGGTATGGTTGGATGGCAATTTTATGACCAATGTTCAAACCGATGAAAACGGCGTATTTACTGCGGTCTATCCTGTCCCAGCAGATTCAGCACTGGGTCCAGTCTTGCTTGAGATTAAGTTCAATGGTACAAGTTTCTATCTGCCTAGTTATACCAACGCAACATGGAACATATTCAGCCATATTGTCTTGAGTATCGACATCCCTGAAACAGTTGCTGTCGGTCAGAATGTAACAATCACTGGAACGATTGCTGATAATCAACTTATGCCAATTCCTAACCATCAGGTCGAACTTGTTGTTGAGGGGATTACCATAGCGTTGTTGACAACCGACTCTAGCGGCGTATATTCCTATGATTGGACGGTGAGTGATTTGTTTGAATTTGGTAACAGGACCATAACTGCTTACTCTGGTAGTCAAGGATACTACCGCTCTAACAGCACCAATACAACGTTCTTCCTCGCACACAGAGCAGACTTAACGGTCTCGTTTGATAGTGACTCACAGGTTACTCGCGGTGAATTGTGGGAACTATCTGGCAGACTATTCGATATTGATTCATTGACCAATGAAGGATTAGAGGGTGAAGTTTTGGAAATTTACCTTGATGGTAGTATTGTCGCTACCACTCAAACCACCGCCAACGGTGAGTGGGACGCAATAATATTTGCAACGCAAGATTTGGCTAGAGGATTGCATGAAATACAAATTGTCTTCCCTGGGACATACTCTCACATTGGCACAGATGAGTTGGTAGTGGGTTACGTTTGGGCAGATGTGCAAATTGCTATTGATTCCTCATCAACCAATGTAGCAATACGTTCAGACGGTACATTTGGTCCAATATCTATTACTGGTTCAGTGTCAGAAGTTGGCGGCACTGGAGAAATCTTTGAAGATCTAGTAATCAATATCGGTAACGGAACAGATTGTGCCTCTCAACGGGAGGGCGCGAGGTGCATACCCTCGAGTATGATGACTCTAAACTGGTTTAACGGCAACTTCACTATTGATACTGTGGCTCCTTCGTGGTATGGAGTCGGTGAACAATATATCCACCTAGACGTCTTGCAAAATACCACATATTACCTAAACAGCGGCTCAGTAAGTCGTCTAATCTTCATCAAACTGAATGTCGACTTTGAGTGGGAGATTGCTCAAATTGTTGAGAGTGGTAATAATGATGTGTCTGGTAGTATCACAATTATTGCCAATGACACTCAACAAGGTGTTCCGGGAATACAAGTGACTTATGTCCTAAAGAACGAATCTAACAGCCAACTGACTAACCCTCTCACCGTCATAACTGACCCGACGGGACAGGCAGCATTCGAGTTTAACTCCGACCCGCCGTATGGCGACTTCGACAGATGGGGTTATGTTTACGTCGATGCCATCATCAATGACCCAATAATATCAGACAACAGTCGCACAGAATTTGAACAGTATAATTCATCTGGTCAATTCAATCCTAAGTATAAGTTCGACGCTGAGGATAGCAAGGTCCCTACATGGGCATACGTCTTGTTGGCATTAGTTGCCATCCTGATTGGTGTTGGAACGGTAATCTATCTGCGAAGGGCAAATAGTGAATTGTTGCAAGAGGCGGCTGAGGTATTCGCATACACCGCAGAATTACTGGCAGCAGGAGATTCGATTCGAGAGGCAATTTTCAATTGCTATCAGAATCTTTGCACAGTGCTTCAACAAAACGGTTTCTTGCGACGCGATTTCGAGACAGTGCGTGAATTCGAGGTTGCAATAAGGCAGGCTATGCCTCAAATATCTGATGATGCTTTACTCGCATTAGACAATATGTTTGAGATGGCTAGATACAGTCGTGATGAAATGGGTGCACAACATCAGCAAGCTGCGCAATTAGCCCTAGAGAAGATGATTCAAGAGATCGCCAGTCTTCAAGCGATACCTAATCGATGATTTTACCATCGAAGATATAATCTGTTATTGTAAAAGTTAGCCTGAAAGTCGAAATCGGCTGGGTTCGAATCTAGATTTAACTCGCGTTGAAGTTCTTGCCCGTCTTTTTCAACAAAGCTCAATTTGATTACGACTCCATCATCCTTGGTCTTTTTATGAATAATAATATCATCAATATTGAGTCCCTTAACAGGTATTGATAGACCGTCCGGGTCGACTCTTCCATTGAGTTCATCGACGAACCAACTTAGTTTTCTGGTAGGTTCGGTTGCAGCAATATGCTCTTCAGGAATCATCCCGGCGCTTACCAATACCTGAATGTGGCGATTTTCAACTTCAGCAAGATGTGGTGCATCTCGCCAAAACTCACTATGCAGAGATTCTACATCTCTCACCAGACCATCTTGATTAACTATGACCTCATCTTCAATACTTGATTCGGGCTTAGTTGCGGAAATATCGACTAATTCCCAGTCTGACATGTTCACCGCTCAGCGGCAAACATCAATGAACCTTTTTGTTGCTTAAGATAGACGTTTAACCCTGCGAAAGAATCTCGATGCGAATGCTTTAGTCGAACTCGGCTCGTTAGACGAATTCATTTTCATGCTAGCAGGATAGCAATCTCGGTAGGTTCGACTGTCATTCCTGTTATCTAATAATAGTATCAATGCTCTATCTTCAACTGATCTGATAGGTCTACCCATGGCTTGTAATATGGCATTTATTGCTGGTTGAGTTACTGTATAACGCCAGGCATTTTGCTTACCAAATTTATCAGAGATATACTCTTTGAGCGAATCGGAGAGAACCGAGGGAGGTGGGTTTGGAATACCTATACAAACAACTGCGCCCAAAACTCCGTCGTCATAATCAATACCTTCGGATAACCGAGCACCGAAAACACCGCACAACAAGACACGATTGCCAATTCTTCTCTCATTCTTCAAGCGAGCAACTACTCGATCGATATCGTCTTTAGTCCAATCTCTTGACTCAGTTATTTTGGTTACGCCAGTGAAGTATATGTCTCCGAGTATTTCATCCATTAATTTGTATGACGGGCAAAATACTGCAACATGGTCATCACTGCCGTCGATTAGTGCTTGAATATGGCCTCGCATTTTTTCCCACATGGCTCCAGAACGCTGATTATACTTGGTGGTGACATCTCTGGCCACTAAAACAGGCCTTCGCTCTCCAGCAAATGGTGAGATATAGGATGTTTTTGTTGTAAGATTGGAAGGTAATGCCAAGATATCCGCATACATCGATGGAGGATATAATGTTCCTGACATTAGTATTGAGCCAGCAGTTTTTGAAAACAATGGGCCAGATAATACTCCTGGGTCTAGCAGATGAGTTGTTATCTTACCTTCTTTTCCTTTTGGTGAGAACACCATGCACAATGCAGTTGTGTTCCCGAATCGCATGATTGATTCAATGATGTAAGCAATACGGTGAGCATCGGGTTCTGATGAGTCCTCGTCATCCTCTACCTCGACGGTCACTTGGCTGAGGGTATGATACAGTTTTTCTAGCGGGTTTTTTGTTGTTTGACGTGGAGCGAAATCAGTCTCCTCACTAATTTTCATCTGTCCAGATACGCCTTCATATTCATTACATGCTGCGTAAATAAGGGCTGTGAAATCATCAATGCTGACCAACAAATCTTCATCATCACTGATTTTTCCGTGCAAAATTCTGAAATAATCACCCATCTTTTGTCTAAATAGTTTGATTACCTCAAATGACCAACTTACATCATCGATCAATTGTGGTGAGGAATTGGCAGGGTTCTTCATGGCAATTTCCTCTAAACTACCCATAAATTCCTCTAACTCCATTGCTGCATTCCTGACAATAATTGGCGTAATAACTCGTTCCATGCTCATTCTTATTCGATCTGGGAGGTTGTGAGCTTCATCAACGATTAATATGGTATTTTGCAAAGATACCCCCATTGAGGGAAGTGAATTTTCCCTCACCTGTTCAGCGAAGACGTGGTTATAATCGCAAACCAAAATATCACAATCCTTTACGGCACTGCGGCAAGTTTGCCAAGCGCAGATGCCAAATGTTTTGGCTTTCTCAACCGTTTCGAAGACATGTCGAGGTGATTGAAGAATGAAGTTTCTAACATCATCACGTAATCTTGGCCTTGCGGATTCACTTGAACCCTGTTCGCACAAACATCTACCGGTTTGAATGTCGACAACTTCACACATCGACTCCCTACCAATGATGTCGACAACTTTGATGTCACGATGGCCGCTTCCTAATCTAGAGTTAATTTTTCTAACAGTATCAATGACAATCTTATGTTGTGATTGCCGCCCAGTCAAAAATAAAATATGTGGTTTGACAGACGAATTCATGGCAATTTCAAGGGCCGCAGCAATTGAGGCTGCAGTCTTGCCAATACCTGTTGGTGCTGCAGCTAAGTGGTGACCTCGATTCTTTAGTGATGAGCGACACTCTCTAATCATGTCTATTTGACCAGGTCGCGGTTCATCATGGGCCAAGAATGGGAAGTTACTGGCCGCAATGTCAGTATTATTTCCCGCCATAGAGGCTAGTCAATGTCGGCGATTCTAAAGGATTGGCTTCGCGGCCGCACTGGGTTGAATTATTGTGCCCAGTTATGTGGGGTCTGGACACGTGGGAACCACCAATCAGCTTGCTGGGGTGGAATTTGAATCCCCCCAACCGCCTTCATGGGGGGAAAATGGAGAACCACCGTTAGGCGTTCCTTCTCCGCTTGATCCATCACGTGCAAGGCGGGCACGTATCCGCAAATTGTTGATGGTGATGAAGTTGGATCGGTCTTCATCTCCACCGAGGGTAGCATCACGATTATTGTCTTCGTTATGCTTCATTTCCCATCCCCTCTGCACTCTCACCTTATTCTTGGTATTCTTTGCTTCTTAACGTCAAAGCTCTAGATTCCTCTAGTGCTTTTTCGAGTTTAACAATCTCATCTGCTCTGGATATTGATTGGTTTATGTAAAGTTTCAAACCCTCTAGTGCCGCTTGTTCTCTACCAGTTCCCTCAAGCTCATACAGCATCTCAAGTTTTGCCTTGTCACTGCGGCCCAGTGGTATTTTGATTATGTCCATGTCTGGAAGTCGTGGTTGGCCTCGCAGATATTCTTGGATTGCGAGTCGGACAACATCAGATCTATTCCTTGCTCCATATTGGCCAATTTTGGCGTCTAGTAGCATCAAGTCCTCCTCATTGATACGAAGAGAGATGTGTGAACTTGGGGTTACCATGTGTCTTCCTCAGCCTATGGTAGTAAAGCCACCATATAAACGTATTCATTTTGGTGACGATTTGTAACACGTGTGTATTACAGTCAAACCATCATTGGTTATTAAAAAAATCGGCTCTCAGCATAACGAATTATTGCCAATCAAAAGTGACAAACTGATAGAATCATATACCATCATCACACAGATTGTAACATGAGCGTAACACCAAGTCGAGGGTTGTATCTATACCTAAAGACCGTTGAGATTGCTATGCAGGATGAAATAGTAACTAATGACGAAGCAACAATTCTTCACGTCTTGGCCAATGCTCTGGGAGTATCCCCAGGTGATACTGCGGAATGCATTTCCATTGTTAGAGGCGAAGAGAAGAATCCATTTGACGACACTGCTGAGGATTATTCGGGACATCATCTCGGGGATGTAACAACATACCAAAGTGCGCTCATTGCAGCCCTCGATGATGAGGTTATTTCTGAGGACGAATGGTCTATGCTGGATGTATTACGGAGAATCATCGGCCTTCAATCAGATCAGCACGCGATGATAGAAGAATCGATTCGCTCAATGTCAGAAGTCGACGATAATGGCAATCGCAGAATCCAGCGATTAAATCGCTTCAACACAGTGTGCCCATTCAACTAAATGCCTTTTGTATCACTCCATTTGGGGTAACCATTAGAAAGGGGTAAAAATTGGCGCGTCCAATACAAACTAGCTAGGTGTCGTAATGAGTGTTATCAAAGATATATACGAGAAAGTTAAGTCAAGAGATCCAGAACAACCAGAATTCCATCAAGCGGTATTGGAAGTCTTAGAATCCCTTGAACCAGTCTTAGAGGCACACCCAGAATTTACCTCTATTGTTGAGAGGGTTGTTGAACCAGATCGACTAATCCATTTCAGGGTTCCATGGGTTGATGACAGCGGCAATGTCCAAGTCAATCGTGGTTTCAGAATCCAATTTAACGGGGCAATCGGGCCATACAAAGGTGGGCTAAGATTCCATCCAAGTGTCAATGCTTCGATTCTGAAATTCCTGGCGTTTGAGCAGATATTCAAAAATTCATTGACCGGTCTACCGATGGGGGGCGGAAAGGGTGGTTCTGATTTCGACCCTAAAGGTAAATCAGACGATGAGGTAATGAGATTCTGCCAGTCCTTTATGATGGAATTGTGGCGACACATAGGGCAAGATTGTGACGTCCCAGCCGGTGATATCGGAGTTGGAGGTAGAGAAATCGGATTCATGTTTGGGATGTACAAAAAACTCCGCAATGATTTCCAAGCTGGAGTGTTGACTGGTAAAGGATTATCCTACGGTGGTTCACTGATTAGACCTGAAGCTACAGGTTACGGCTTGGTATATTTTGCCAGAGAAATGCTTGCGACCAAGGGTAAGTCGTTTGAGGGTGCCACTGTTTCTATTAGCGGCTCTGGTAATGTCGCACAATACGCATGTGAGAAAGTACTCGACTTAGGTGGAGTTCCAGTTACAATGTCTGACTCAAGCGGTTGGATTCATGACCCAGCAGGTATTGACAGAGCTAAACTCGCTTGGATTATGGACTTGAAAAATAATCGGCGTGGGCGCATATCAGAGTATGCTGATGCTCATGAGGG
>DAWS01000130.1:10059-16010 GCA_002506025.1 Euryarchaeota archaeon UBA111
TCAGCACCGGAACCAACCCCGAATGGTTTGTGGGGAGTAAATGTCGATGTAGCGCTACCATGCGCAACTCAAAATGAACTAAATGGTGCAGAGGCACAGATGTTGGTTGATAACAATGTAATCGCCGTTGGTGAAGGTGCTAACATGCCTTGCACACCAGAAGCCGTAGAAGTGTTCCATAAGAATGGAGTATTATTTGCACCTGGTAAAGCATCCAATGCAGGAGGAGTTGCTACCTCGGGTCTAGAAATGTCACAGAACTCTCTGAGGCTTTCTTGGACTAGAGAGGAAGTTGACCAGCGGCTTGAGAACATCATGGTAAATATTCACAAGGCGGCTGCTGAAACTGCCAAACAATATGGTAGAGAAGGAGATTATGTATTTGGTGCTAATGTTGCGGGTTTCCTAAAGATAGCTGAGGCTATGCAAGCACAAGGAATCGTTTGAAGTCCGTAAACAATCGGTGAGATGATGAAGCCGATTAAGGAAATCGAGGAAAATCTGGCTGATAAAACAGAATCGTCTCTAGGCTTCAGACCATCATCCAAGTTTAAGCGCGGACCAATTGGAATTCTAATTTACGCCTTATGTGGCATATTGGCTCTGATTTCGTTAGTGGCCTCAGGAGTAATCTAACCGTTTGGTGAGATTATTCAGTGGCTCAGTCAAACTCAAGAATTGACGACTAATTCTGGAATAAAATCCATGATTGGGTTGCGTCATCAAAGTAAGATAATGTGCCATCTGGCGTTATTGACCAATGAACTCCATTTTCTTCCCATGTTTGATTACCTTGTGCTTGCTGCTCTTCATATGCCTGTTCGATAGTAGGTACTTCTTTGGTTTCATATACCGGTGCCATATTTGTTTCAGTAACCTGATCTTCATAATTTGCTTGAGCGAATGGAGAGTGTGTATCTTCAGGCTTTTTATTTCTTATAACAAGAAGAGCGCCAATTACACCAATGGCAAAGATCGCTGCCAGAATAAACAAAAATCCGTTACCCTCATCCTCTTTCTCGGTTTCTGAACGCGCAGCATCTAGCGGGTAAGCATCTAGTCTATCGGGCACGCCGTCACGGTCCGAGTCCACAGATTCGTTACTATCAGTTGGGAATGCATCATCTAAATCGTTTACACCGTCGCCATCAGAATCAAGTTGTGTTAAACTGCAGCCATTTTCATCGATTATCTCACCAATAGGGGTGTTTGGACATCCATCTTCGGCATTCACTAGTCCATCTTGGTCATCATCTAACTGGAATTGAGAACAACCGTTTTGATCGACTGCTTGTCCTGATGGTGTATCATAGCACAAATCATCCGAGTTCCATATGTCATCACTGTCCTCATCTAGTTGTGATTCTGCACAACCATCCGCGTTTACCTGTTCGCCTAGTGGAGTAACTGGACAAAGGTCGATTGTGTTGTCAATCATATCGTTATCATCATCATACTGGATTGGGGAACAGCCGACAGAGTCGATATCAAATTGACCATCTCCATTTAGGTCCAATAATGTGGTATTTGGACACTGATCGACATCATTGAAGACACCGTCTAGATCCGAATCTGTTTGAGATTCAGAACACCCATTGTTAGCTGCGACTTCAGATAGCGGTGTATTAGGACAAGTGTCGAGGTTGTCGTTAACGCCATCGCTGTCGATGTCACGCTGGTCAGCCGCACAGCCAAAACCATCGACACTTGCTTCAGGAGTGGTAGAAGGGCATGAATCTAGTGCGTCATTAATACCGTCGTTGTCACTATCCAACTGAGTGTTTGCACAACCTGCTGCATTCACTATTGCGTTCAGAGGCGTTGCGGCGCACAAGTCGAATTGATTTACAACTCCATCGTTATCATCATCTAGTTGAGTTTCAGAACAACCGTTAGCATTGACGAATTCTCCAAGTGGAGTATTAGGGCAGCCATCAGCGATGTCGGATACACCATCTTGATCGCTGTCGGTTTGAGAAGTTGAGCAACCATTTGTATCGACTGTTTCACCAAATGGCGTGCCGGGGCACAGGTCAGGACTGTTGCCATTGGCATTATCCCCGAAGCCGTCATAATCAGCATCGTGCCACTGAGTACTATCTTGTGGGAATTTGTCTGGGTCGTTGCCGTTCGCATTGTCGCCATAGCCATCTCCGTCTTGATCTGACCATTGAGTGCCATCAGATGGGAATGCATCAGGGTTGTTACCCTGCTGATTATCCCCATAGCCATCATTGTCTGAATCATACCACTGCGTTGCATCACTAGGGAACTTATCGGCGTCATTACCATTAGCGTTGTCACCATAGCCGTCACCGTCAGAATCAGCCCACTGAGTGCCATCATTAGGGAACATGTCTGGATTGTTACCATTCATGTTGTCACCGAAGCCATCACTGTCGGTATCAGCCCATTGTGTCCCATCAAATGGGAACGCGTCTCCTGCTGTTCCCTGAGGATTATCACCATAACCATCGCCATCAGTATCAGTCCACTGTGATGGGTCAGTCGGCCACAAGTCAGGATTATTGCCGTTGGCGTTATCACCATAGCCATCACCGTCTACATCGTGCCACTGTGTAGCATCGAATGGGAAGGCATCAGGATTGTTGCCGTTGGCATTATCACCATAGCCATCACCGTCGATATCACTCCACTGGGTGTCATCTGTAGGGAAGTAATCAGGATAATTGCCATTTAGATTGTCACCATAGCCATCACCATCAGTATCCAACCACTGAGTATCATCGAATGGGAAATCATCAATGTCGTCGTTATAGCCGTCACTATCACTATCCCGTTGGTCTGCGGCACAGCCTGTAGAATCAACAGCAGTTCCAAGAGTGGTATTTGGGCAGAGGTCCATTTCATTTGCCACACCATCTGAATCATCATCGAACACATACTGAAGGCATACATAATCACCAACAATTTGAACAAAATTTGCATCGTACAGATCACTGAATAAGCAGTATTGCCCAGAGGTTGTTGGGGTTTGATAGTAGAATGTGCCAAACGACATATTCTGCGCAGTTGCCACAGATGTCGTCATCGCTGAATAGTTGATGTCAGCGCCGTTTGGGTCTTCCACTCTAAACTGATGGTAGTATGTATCACCCGGGACGAGGTCTAGACCTTCAGAGGTAAAATCATTATTTGCTGCTGTTGTGCTGAATGAATAGCTGGTGATTATCGCTGATGGTAGTTGCGGAATGAAATCCATGCTGTGTATGCCGATGTAACCATCTAGGCTGGTAAGGTTGATGTTGTAGTTTTGTGGATACAATACCGCAAAAAATGTATGGTTATCCATAGATGTAGGGTTATTCCACGAAACTTGATAGGTTTCTGAATTAGTAACGGCGGTGAAATTAATGATGCCGCCGCCAACCAGTGTGGCATTCACGGCATCATCAGTGCTTATGTTAGGATTTGCCATAACTAGTGCTATTAATTGGTCCAAGTTGACCGTTGCCCATTTAATTGCATAAGTAGATCCTGATGTTAAATTGGTGGCGTAGATTTCCCCGGTGGTTGAGGAAGTGGTTTCAGCAACTAAGGTTTCATAATAAAAAGAATCACTATCGATATTCAAGACAGTGCCCGATGCATCTGCTAAAGATGCAGATACCTCATATTCCCCTTCAATATTAACACCTAGTAGCGTATGATTGAAAGTTTGAGTAGTCGCAGTTGCGGTAAAAGAAAAAGGTCCGTAATACGTTAATGGGACTGTGGTTGAATTCGAAGCATAGGTGAACTCATCGTTGTAACTATACTGATAATTGTCACCTACGACAAGTCCAGTTAATTCGATTGACATGTTAGTCAGGTTATTCATTGTGACATCCAGTCCAGTGAACGTTTGACCGCCTCCAGGATTATCAGTAGTTATTTCAATGTTATAGTTACTTCCACTGAACCCAAGTGTGTATACCTCAATGTAACTCAATACATTGGTTGTTGCGACAAATGACATGTATTCAGTATTACCAACACCAGTAGAACTATCGATGAAAAGACCATTCACATCTTCCCATCTCGTGTCGATATCACCATTGCTGTGCATGAATGTGATGTTCACGTAATAAGTCACTCCGGCAACTAATTGGACTTCGAAATAGTCTTCATCATTTGAGGTGTCAAAACTCAATCCAGAACAATAAATCGGAAGAATCGATGCGAGGGATGCTGTTGCTTCGTTATTATTTGGTTCTAACATGTCTACCACAACATTACCTGAACCAATTACTCCGACATCGTTGCATGGGTTTGGAACTACGGTGCCGGAACTTCCTGTCCCACCGCCTCCAGAGCCGACATTCCACGTCCAAAATTCAATGTCATAAGCACCGAATCCTGAATTCCTTAGTATCTGAACAAATACTACTCCGCCATGTCCTCCAGCACCTGCAGCTGAGTTGTTGGTGGTAACATAATCAGGATTATTCCCTGTAGAAAAGTCGATTGTGTTTAAGCTTGTATCATAGATGTATACTGAGAAATCATTGGTTATCAAACTGCCATTAACAAAGACAAATGAGCTGTATGATATTTCTAAAGCAAAACCTTCAGTTGGGTTCAAGGTGAATACCATCCAATCCTCATTATCACCATTCAGGTCTAACTCTGCTGTGGATATACCGGAATAAATTGGTGCACCTCCATTGAGTTGTGTCGGCCAAAATGGATCGTTTAACAGTGCGTTGTAGTTATCAGGTAAGTCATAATTCGGGTTACCTATATCATTTTGATTGGTCGTTCCACTTGATGATGTGGAAAAGACCCAGAATCGTAGGTCGTAATCGACATAACCATTCCAACGCTGTATTTTGATGTAGACTGTACCACCTATGCTACCCTGTGAGTTGTTGGTGGTGACAAGTTCAGGGCTACCAACCATTGAAGAGTCAACAAAGTTCATATTTGCATCATATAGCAGTAACTCAGCATCATTGACATATGTAGTGCCGTTATTAACCGAGTTTGCTGGGTAGGTTATTTCAAAGGCCAAACCTTCGTTGGTGTTGATATTAAAGGATAACCAATCCTCATTATCAGTTGGGTCTACCTGGCCGGGGGCAATAGGATATGTGTATGGAGCAGACCCTGCAAAATTCATTGGGAAGTATGGATCTGACAACAGGGCAGTTTGAGTGTCTGGGAAGTCATAATTAGCCCAGCCCATGTCATTTTGGCCAGTACTTGGTTGCGAATTAGTCCATGTCCATGCTTGTAAATTGTATGAACCATAGCCATAGTATCGATAAATATGCACATAAATTGTTCCGCCGTGATTAGTAGTTGAGCCAGAATTATTTGTCGTTACATACTCTGGATTTGACGCGTACGAGAAGTCCATCTGATACATATTAGCATCATAGATGGCTAGATCAAACTCGTTATTGTAAACAGTTCCGTTTGTTGGTGAGGTGTAGGTTGGATTATAGTCAATCTGAACTGCTAACCCCTCACTTGGATTAAGGGTAATTGCGAACCAATCTTCATCATCGCCAACCGCGAGTTCAGCACTCATTGGCGTGAGGTGGTAGGGCGAGGCGCCGTTTAGACCGATTGTTGTGTTAATCGCTCCTTGACTATCAGGTAAATCCGAACCACTGTTAATATCATTTTGATTTGCACCAACAGCATTAACTGAACCGATGCCGGCAGATAGTGCAGTCAAGAGAAATAAAATACACACGCTTGAGGTTCTTATTTTCCCGCTAACATTCTTGGAAATCTCATGTTCCATACGCTACCGACGAAGTATTGGTTTATGATACTCTCCCCGAAAGTTAGAATCAAATTGCAGTGGGGGCAACATGTCCATCCTTTTTGTCGTCAGGCTTTCTTACTCTTGACCAAACGCCGCCCATTAACTGGTCATGACACTGTTGACAGTAGTGGAATCGTCGGTATGCCTCCCGGAATGAGTAGGCTTTTTTGCC
>DAWS01000027.1:0-133 GCA_002506025.1 Euryarchaeota archaeon UBA111
AATTTGCCGTTCCAAAGGCTTCGACATCTAAATCATCTAGAAGCACTGCATTACCTGATTCGTCAACTTGCATCGGTTCCATGGTCGCCATGGGTCGCATGTCATGAAAGAACGCATTGGGCAGTGCCATCAC
>DAWS01000027.1:464-7660 GCA_002506025.1 Euryarchaeota archaeon UBA111
AAGTGCATGTGTTTGGAGAGTGGTATCAAGAAGAGGAATGTTGCAATTGCCAGCATGTGCGCCCAGTAAGCGCCGACTACAACCGTTGTTGAAGGCACAATGTTGTCCGCTACCCAAGCACCTATCGGTTCATAGGTTGAGGAGACTCCAGCCTCGCCTGCTTCAACGAAGAATGATGTTACGGTGATGGTCATTATCAGCACCAGGATAAAATTCCCTTCAAGTTGCGATTTTCCTTTCAACTTTTCAGGAGTGAAAACCACCCTGCGAGTCAATGCCGCAACGCAGCCCACCAGCGCAATAGTGTAACCAGTCTCTACCATTAGATTCCAGGGGCCTTTTACCACGGCAGGCAAGAAACTATGGGAAAACCAGTTAGCAGTTGCCAAGTCGAACATATCGGTGGACAACATCAAGAATCCCCAGAACATTAAGACGTGAATCCCACCAGCAACTTTGTCTTCGAGGACTTTCTTTTGCCCTAACCAACCGGTTGCGACTTCTTTGATTCTTGTTGGCCAATTATCGAACCTGTAGTCCGGTTTACCAATCATTACTAGGCGTGTAGCCTTCCAAACCTGATATGAGAAAAATGAGATTGATACTGCACCAATTATCGCTAGTATCGCCCATCCTGGAATTGGGCCGTAATTCATTAGTAACGGGTGTTCCATGATAATCCCTTGTCGGTGCTAATATCCCCGATAATAAGGCAACTATTGAAGTCACCGTATCAAAGCACAAATAAATCCACATGATGAGCCCAGTATACAAGCAGTCAGATTAGGTGTGTTAGATGAGTCAAATTAGCGTGAGTGCCCCGGGCAAGTGTATTTTGTTTGGCGAACATGCCGTAGTCTATGGTCAACCTGCAGTGGCGGTGGCACTAGATCAGCGAATCACGGTCAGACTTCAACCTTCACAAACAGGCACATGGTTACTCGATGGCAACCGTCTGAACATGAGTAGAAACCCTCACATTAGCGGTCTAATTCAGAAATTGTGGCCTGCTAACATGGGGGCACCTCCCCTTTCTATTCACATTCAGGGAAACATACCCCGCTCATCGGGACTCGGGTCATCCGCAGCACTATCCGTGGCATTGGCTGGAGCTCTACGACTAGCAAGAGGTCGTTGGGTTACCAAGCAGAATAGCAGCGAACCAAATGACTGGGCTGAGGGCTTTGGGTCACAAATAGATTCGACAAATGCTTATGATTCTAGTACCGGTTTCTGGTCCCAAAAGCCAACGAGCCAACTATTTCACTTAACAGGAAAACACGCAGTAAATGACGATGAAAATGCTATATTGGCGCACAGTGTTGAAGCAGCAGCCCAAAACGGTAGAGCATCACCCATCGACTCATCGACGTGCTCCCACGGAGAAATCGTTGTAATATCAGATAATATTGAACCTGAATTAACCCACTTCTATCAGCGCAACTTGACGACGCCAGAGGGCGACGTTACCTGGCAAATCCACGGCATTGAGGTTGACAACCAATCTGACGATGTTTACCTTGTTATCGGTAATACGGGAATCAATGCACCTACGGGCAAACAAGTTGCCAAGGTCGCTAAATTATTACAACGTCAACCGGAAAAAATCGAGGTGATTAATACAATCGGGAAAATTGCTAGACGGGGAATTAATGCCTTGATGAGTGGCGATTATGATACAGTCGGGAGGACAATGAGCGAAAATCAATTGATGCTCAAGAGTATCGGGGTTTCGAGTCCTGAACTAGAAGAACTGATCAAGGCGGCTATGCCTTCGTCATTAGGTGCAAAATTGACCGGGGCAGGCGGTGGCGGTTGTATGGTAGCGCTTACTAGAAATCCCGTATTAACTAGCGACGCAATAGAACTCGCAGGTGGTCGCACACTTATTTCCAAATTGGGATGTCGTGGTTTAACCATCGAAACCAGTGATATTGATACAATTTGGACAAAATCGTGACACTGCACCAATGTCAAACCCTTAAGGGAAATGCGGTCCTTTATATACCTCTTATAAGTCGCTTTTAAACATGACAACCGATGAAGAACGATTGACAGTTGTAAATGTAGTAGCAAGCACTAGAGTCGCAGAAGAGCTCGATTTGCCGGATATTGCTATTCAATTGAACTGTGAATATGAGCCAGAACAATTCCCTGGAGTTGTATACCGAGTTACCGACCCCAAACTCGCCATCCTGATGTTTAGGTCAGGCAGAGCAGTATGTACTGGCGGTAAAGATGAAGACAATATCCACACTGGAATTGACCGAATGATTGCCGATTTGCGAGGTGCTGGAATCAAGACATGGGATTTAGCTGATGTCGAGATAGAAGTTCAGAACATGGTCGCTACCTATGCACTTCACTACCCAGAAGACTATGACGGAAACGACAAATTTACCGGCGAGCCTCTAGCTGGAGTCCCTAGAAAGTTGAACCTAAACAATCTAACATTCCACCTACCCTTCGATAAAGTCGAGTATGAGCCGGAACAATTCCCAGGTCTGATTTACCGACTAGATTACCCGAAGGTTGTATGTTTGATATTTGGCAGCGGCAAGATGGTTATTACCGGAGCACGTCACAAGGATGAGATCCTCGAAGCTGTTGAAATCATCAAGGATGAACTAGCTGACTTACTGTGATTCAATTACCCGCTGCTTAAGTGGCAGAGAAGCGTTCATTGCCTATGTGTAATGTGGCTTTGCCATGCGGAGCGTTGCAAGACGGCAAATCAAAGCCCTCGCTTTGATTGTCCTAATGCTCCTATCTACCACTGTTAACTACAACGGAAATCAAATTCTTGACCCCATCAACGTCCTAGATGCTGGTGAAAAAAGCAGCACTGGACCAGTTGATGTACCGGTATGGCGTGTTGGTGACAAATGGAAATACGCCGGAACATTTGACCCAACCCAACTGGTTATTGACTCCGGGGTTGAAGCAAATGTTGGAGAAATAACTGGTGATTCAATAACTGAAGTGCTATCTATTACCGAACAAAATGTTGGCGGCACTCCGACCTTGGTGTACACTGTGAGAACCTCGGCAAACTTCGATAAATCTGGAGTTTCGTTGGATAGTTTCACTGGTACGGCCGAGATTGAATTCACTCAAACCGAGGTATTACGAGTAAGTGACTTAGCCTCCCTTCGCAGTGATTTGGATTTATTTATCGAATTCACGCCCAGTGGCATAAGTTTCCTCAAACAAACGGTTGGAGACATAACAATTTCTAACACCTATTCTCCGCCGAGTGAGAATTATGACTTCCCCCTTAGAGATGGCGATCGTTGGACTACTACGATTACCTCAACTTCGCAATGGTCCGGTTCGAGTGATTATATAACGCCATTCCCACCACCAACCTCCGAGACGAATAGCTCAACATACGAGGTAACCGATGTCGGAGCGCCGGCAAATGAGTTTGGTCAAACAATAAATTACGGCGGCTGCGAAGAATCATACGAAATTACTTCATTCAACTCTGACGGCGAAGAAGCTGGTTACACATGGTATTGTCCAGAGGTCAGGAACTTTGCATGGAAGCACACCGAGGAAGATGTTGGTTTGACTATTGACTTTCGCTTGAAAGAATACATGCCAAAAGACTCCACAGGAGTCAACATCTACAACGACCCCGGGTCTAGAGATGATTGTCTTATTATCGGCACTGAGAGTGATGTTACGGCGCTAGACACTCCAATCGATGTATGGATAAATGCCAGTTCTGCGCCGGGTTGCCTGAGCAACCCCAGTGGCGTTGGATTAGAGTTGCGCCACGAAGCAACAGGTGAAATTCAAAGCCTAACCACCGCTACCAACGGTAGTGCTTGGACCACACTTAACATTGGCAATAATCAGGATGGTTCAATCACCTCCAATGATTGGGCAAGTCATGGTCTAGTTGTCAAAACAACCTCGGGAAATCTGGTTGGCGCCAAGACGATAACACTTGATGAAGACTTGGTAGTCTTGGACTTATTCGCCGATGCAGAGAGAGCAATCATCACGCGCAGCAGGGATGGGGAATTAAAACAACTCAATACTTTATCAGGCTACAACGTATTACCAGGTGACGAACTGATTATTGAAGTATCTATTCAAAATAATGGCATCACTGATAGCATGCCAACCGATCTTCGAATCTATCCACCAACTGGTAACGAGTTCAATTTGCCTGTCCCATCACTGTCGACATACGAGATTTACAAAACAAATTTTACTTGGAATGTCCCAAATAATCAACCCATAGGCAACATCCCAATATCTTGGGAGGCAGATCCAGATGAAGTGAATACTGCCGACGCAAATCCGACCAATGATTTCGCAATCATTGAGTTATTTGTTGGTAGATTGCCAACTCCGGAAATAAATCACGTCACCGAACAAACCAAGGTCGAGGTTTTCATCAATGCTAGTTCCAGTTTTGATGAAGACGGTGGCAATGTTTCATGTATCTTCGATATTCCATACGACGATGGGTCTAGATCATGGGCCTACATCGAAGTAGTGAGCCTTAGTTGTCAAACTAATTGGACTTGGGTTGATGATGGCGACTACCCGATCTTGGTTACTGTTGTTGATGAGGAACGTGACGAGGTAAAAACGATACTGTATGCTAACATAACCAATAGAGCACCACTCTTGGAGATTCGCAGCATGCGTAGCGAGGCAAGGGTTGAGCACCCAATTACCCTCTATGCTTTTGCAAATGACACTGACTCCGAGGATGTTTTTCCTGGTGTTGTTGATGTTTTCTGGCCTGATGCCCAGTGCGCTGAGGGCTACTACACCAAGACCTGCACCACTACTGCACCAACCGAGGGCTATCACACATTCAAAGCAGTGGGTGTTGATGATGACTTAGCACAAACCGAGGCGTTCATTGATATTTTATTCACCAACATCGCCCCCCATAGTACAATCATCAATCTCTATGAAAACGGTGGCATTATCGAATCGGACGAACAACAAATCTGGCAGCTAGACGAAGACCAAATGGTAACTATCAAGGGTCAAGCGGAGGATTCCATCGACGATATAAACAGCCTTGACCACACTTGGTGGCCCGATAATCGTCAACCAAATTTGATCTATTTCCTCGAGGGTCGAGTTACTGAGTTTGACATGAGTTGGCAGACTTCTGGGCTGCACACGATTAGGCTAGATGTGACCGATAATGACGGTGCAACCAGTTCAACCAATGAACGATGGGTCAACATAAGAAATGTGCCACCTGTAGTTCAGCCGCTTGATACAATTCTGCCAATCGCTGAAGGGCAGTCAGTTACCATAACCGGTAATTCAACCGATACACCCAGTGATTTACCATCATTAACCAAATGCTGGGATGTCGATCCGGGGATTGATAGTGACGGACGCGGAGGCGCAAGCGATGACTGTGACATAATTGGAGATATTTTCACCTATGCTTGGAATCGGAGCGGATCCCATACCGTGGTGTATCATGTTACTGACGATGATGGCGCAACTACCAGTGAAGTTGTTGTTGTTGATGTAGTCAACATTCCACCAATTGTCAGAGTCAAATCTATTGAATGCAGAGCCTATCAGGACTGTGTTTTGGACGCAAGAACCACTGTTGATTCGCTTAATGACATTCCTGGGCTTAATTACGTGTGGGACACCGACATTACGGTTGACAGCAACGGTGATGGCATCAAGGATAATGACGCTGATTTGGTTGGCGCCAGAGTTGAACACGTTTTCAAACAGGAAGGTCGAGTGACTGTCAAAGCAATAGTCTGGGATGAAAATCCAGAGAAACCCGGTGTCAAAGAATTGGTTGTCAATGTCGGACCAGCCGACAGAACACTGATTGAAGATGCTGGTGCGTTACTCGCTGGTGAGGAAGCAAACCCAATTGCTCAACTTGCCATGGCACTGATAGTAATTCTATTGTTGGTCTTGGTGGCACGACGTCGTAGTAACACTGCCAAGGTCAAGACTTGGGAAGAGGATACACTCGATGCTGCCTTTGACAAGGACGGAAAAATGGATTCCATGGCACGCAAGCCAGCGACCCCTCCACCCGGATTCGTCTTCGAACAAGCATTGCAGCTACCGCCAAAATCTACTGCTAGCGAGGATATTTCAATTGATGAATTACTTGCCGGACCAGAGTTGCCTGAAACGGGTTTACCGGATGGCTGGTCTATGGAACAGTGGAATTACTATGGTCATGAATGGTTGAAGTCTCAAAAATAGACTGAGAAACGACTCTCTCAAGTAATAGGACTTCATCGGATAACCATGTTTAAGCAACGTGGATTGGCTTTGTTTTTGATTTTGACAATGCTAATTGCACCATTAGCCAATTTCGATGACTTCGATGAAGAAGTTCAACTTACAGAATTTGAAGTTAGTGAGTCAAATACTCTCAATGGCTGGCCTGACGTTCCATCGTGGAGAATTGGTGACCGCTACACCTATGAAACACAGTTCGACGTCCAACAGTTGATTCAACAAGCAAATGTTTCTGCCTCGCTAAATACCCTCACAGGTGATACAGTCTACGAGGTAACTGATATCTTCTTTATCAATGTCAACAATATACAGACTCTTGCATACAAAATGGAAATTGCAGGCTCATTTACTTCTGGCAATAATGGAGCAACGCTGGAAGGTTTCACAGGTCGATTGAACATCGGATATACCGGTGAAGATATAATCCGAGTAAGGGACATGGCAGTAATCAATTCTGAATTTACCTTAGACGTTAAATTTCGTCCGTTAAACCTAGGATTTTTGGAACAGGATGTCGCAGTGATATCTTTTGATACATCGTATAACCCTCCAAAGGAGAAATATGATTTCCCGTTGAGAACCGGTGATCAATGGTACATGGAATTCTTTGCTTCAACTAGCGTAAGCGGATCATCTGACTTCTTCGACCCCTCAGAGTTTGACACTGCTGGGCCTGAAAATAACAGTTGGCAAGTTACCGAAAATGGCATCCCAACAGAAGACGGCCAAAACATCGGTTACACCGGATGTGACGATTCATACAAGGTCAATGAATGGAATGTTTCTGGAGTAAGTCAGGGATTCAATTGGTACTGTCCAGATGTGCGATATAACTCATGGATGAGAATTAGCAATGCTGCCGGATTTACCATTGATTGGCTGCTGAAGGAGTATGAACCAGCAGGTTCAAGCGGAGTTGATGCAAG
>DAWS01000005.1:0-5856 GCA_002506025.1 Euryarchaeota archaeon UBA111
CGAGGTTTCTACTATGACTTTGCCATGGAACCAATAACTGAGGCAGACCTAAAGCCGATTCAAAAAAAGATGCAAGAACTTGCGCGTCGAAACTTTACCGTTGAACGGATTGAATTAGATGATAGCGAATTAAGAGAACACTTCGCAACGAACTCATACAAATTAGAAATCATCGACGATAAAATTGGTGAAGGCACAGGCTCAACCATATACAAACAAGGTGATTGGTATGATTTATGCCTAGGCCCACATGTGTCAAATACTGGCAAATTGATGTTTTGTAAACTAACCAGCGTCTCTTCGGCATACTGGCGAGGAGACCAAAACAGAGAACAATTAGTGAGAATTTATGGCATTGTTGAGCCAACTAAAGATGCGCTAAAACAAACATTACACAGAATGGAGGAAGCAAAAAAGCGAGACCACCGAAAACTTGGCCGTGATTTGCAGTTATTTCACATCGACGAGGAGGTAGGTCAAGGATTGATATTGTGGACTCCAAGAGGAGCCATTGTTCGACAGGAACTGCAGAATTTCATCGGTGAACACCTAACCAGACAAGGATATTCGCAGGTCTTTACCCCCCACATTGGTAAGCTTGATTTATATCGAAAATCAGGACATTTTCCATACTATCAAGATTCACAGTATCCACCGCTTGTTGAAAAGGATTTGATGAATAAATTATCTGACGAAGGCTGTTCCTGCTCAGAATTGTCAAACATGATGAAAACCGGCGATATCGATGGCTACATGCTCAAGCCGATGAATTGCCCTCACCATGTCAAGATATATGCCTCACAAGCGAGATCTTATCGAGACTTACCGCTCAGGCTTGCTGAATTCGGTACTGTTTACCGTTGGGAACAATCTGGCGAAATCTCGGGCTTGACGCGTGTGCGCGGGTTCACTCAAGACGATGCCCACCTATTCGTAACCGAAGACCAGATTGGGCAAGAAGTTCTTGGGTGCATTGAATTAGTACAAATTATATTTGACAAGTTGGGGATGAAAGACTATCGCGTTCGGGTAGGATTGAGGGACCCTGACTCCTCGAAGTATGTTGGTGACCCTGAGCGCTGGGATAAAGCTGAACAAGCCTGTCGTGCTGCAGCCGCATCACTTGGCGTAGAATGGTCAGAAGAAGAAGGTGAAGCAGCGTTTTATGGTCCCAAAATAGACTTCGTGGTAAAAGACGTAATTGGCCGAGAGTGGCAACTTGGCACCGTTCAAGTTGACTACAACCTGCCGGAACGATTCGATTTGTCTTACAAAGGCTCAGACGGAGGTTTGCACAGACCAGTCATGATTCACCGAGCACCATTTGGTTCGATGGAAAGATTCTGTGGTGTGCTGATAGAACATTTTGCAGGCAGGTTTCCAACATGGTTGTCGCCGACTCAGTGCCATATCCTGACGATTTCACAAAAGCATACGGAATACGCAAACACCGTAGCGGACCACCTCAAACAACAAGGCATCAGAGTTGAAATTGATGATGGTGATGATACTATCGGCAAAAAAATCAGAACCCACAGAAAACTGCATCCAGCGTACATGGTAATTCTTGGTGATGGTGAAGCGGAAAACAATACGGTAAGCCTAAGAGGTCGAAGTGGTGATCAGGTTGCTGATATCCCACTAGCCGAATTCGTCAACAACATAAAGGCTGAAATTGATGATAAGTCATCGAAACCTAATTTGGTTTGAAAGGAGGCTTCTATATCTCAGCACCGCCAATAGTCAATGAATTTGGCTTTGCTGCAATAATTCCTTTCCTGTTTGCTGCCGCAACCGCATATCTATTTTGGAATAGTGTGGTCCCACGGCAGCTCCGAGGACTACAGGTTGCATTTCAAACCGGAGAAAAGCGCTACGAAGTTCACAATGTCACTAGATCGGTTGAGGATGCTCGAAATCTTTTGCAAACCAAAGGCATGAGGTTCGGAGTCACTTCCTACCTGTTCGCACTGACCGGAGTTCTAATCCTAGTATTCGAATTCCTCATGACTAAGTATAATTTCTCACAAGGTTACCATGCTGCCTCAATCATAATCGCTCTGTTGTTTATTGCCGTCCCTGCTGTTATCTCAAGTGGGTCATCACTCGGTGCGCAGGTCGTGAAGCCGGTAGGCGCTGGAAAAGCAACCCTACAAAATTCAGATATCTGGCAAAACTACTCGTATGTTGTATTGACATTGAGTTGGATGATTCTAGTCAGTATCATTGCAATAATTTTGACCACTCTTGATATTCCTTCGTTCAGGGTTTTCAGTATCTGTGCTTTTGTCGCATTCTCTCCTGCAGTTCTTGCGTACGGGAGGGTTTTAGGCTCCGCATGGCAAGCACTAAAACAGTCTTCAGTCAAAATTGCTGGTGGTGAAGCGTCCCCATTTCACAATCATAAGCCAAGTCCAAAACAACAGGCAATTGCTCAGATAGTTAATCTCAACCTTTCCGTTATGCCATTTATTGCTCTCAATACAATAGTATCAATCATAGCATTAGCCATCGACCCAAATATGTTTACCCATTCGGATAGAGTTCTTGACTTACCAGAGTACCGAGTGCAATCATCAATCATGGAGGAAGGAGGAATTCTAGGCTTTGCCTTGATTGAATTGTTTGCTTATATTCCCGCTGAAGGAATTAGAATACCACTGGTAAATATGGTACTCTTGTTCTTGTTGCTTAACGTTGCATTGATTGGATTTTTGTTTGTATACGAGGTTGCTAGGATTTTATTCCTTGATGTCCAAGATGTTTCCGGAAAAGGTGGCATTAGACTTGCCGATAGCCGCCTACTTAGGGCTGAACGAAGTCAACAAGCCAAAGTACTGAATTTTTGCTTTACTGGCTTTGCTGGTCAATCGATGCTATTACTTGGACTAGCAATGATTACATTTTGGGACTCAAGTTTCTTACCCCAAGGGGCAGCTTGTGGTTCGTGGGAAAATAACCTGTGTGCGATCATCCAGAAAGATGCGTTAGAGGAACTAACTTGGATGCTGTCATCTGGAGGACAAGTGGCGTTTATTGTTATCTGGGCAAGATCCAGGAAGATAGGTTCACGCCTAGAGGATATTTCTTTTGACGCATCAGTTGGAGAAAATCGTGCACGCATGGCACAGCTTGAGGATGTCATCTATCTAAAACAAAAAGCCATCAGAAAATTGGTGACTGATGACTCTTGGGATAGAGCATTAAAACGCATAGATGCGGTTATTGAAGGACACGGTGAGCAATTGGAAGGACTTGATTTAGTTCGAAAAACCGATGCTATGATGGAGATTAATGCTGCTATGGGTCGCTGGGATGACGCGGAAAATAATGCTGTATCGATACTAGCATTACGTGGTGGGAGAGAGGCTCAAATAGCGAGATTGATTTTAGTCGCTGCAAGTTTAAGTCAGCGAGACTTCGCTGAAGCGAAACCTAGACTAGCATTACTGCCTGATGATGATATTGAAGCAGCTAGGTTGCAGTGGTTTGCCTCGCTGATGCAGCCCAAGAAGAGAAAATTAGATGACAAACTCAAGTCACTGCTAGCCGTTGATCCGCTGATGAAACGCAATATCGATTTAATCAGGAGGTTCATTGATGGTCAGGCAAAAACTAAACTAAATTATCGTCAAAATCCGGCGGACCGCCTAATTCTACTTGGTGATATAGCAAGATTGAGATTGACTGGTAAATCGGAGGCTGCACTAAATATCTTAGAAGGCTACATAAAAGACAATTCGCTTGAAGACTGGGTTCACGGTGGTGTTGTTTGTGCTTTACTTCACCTAGATGAGGGGCGTGTTCTTACTGCAACAAATATGGCCGAAAATCTTGCTAAACAACAATCTAGGCATCCACATCTTCGAAGTTTACTCCGTCATTTGGAATCAATTGGCGAAACGATCTCGGCAAGTAGTGAACCAACAGGGATTGAATGGCTGCGAGATTCCGGTCTAGATTGGGTAAATGCATGGCCATATCGGCATACAGTAGCACCCGCACCAGCTTTAGTGACTAAAGAGTTACAAAAGCACGCTTGGCAAGCAAACGGGTGGATTGCCTTTGGAGATGAAAATACCTTCAATAACGCCAAGAAAAAATCCACTGCTGGCTGGAAATTACTTAATTCTTACAAGACTGAGAGTGACTTCCCTCCGTGCTTATTCACTCACATGACTGGGGTTGTCGTTACCATTGGTGGTATGCCAGTAGACCTAGGCTTGCCCGGAGATATCGATATAAGTGAAATTGTAAAATCAGGGCTGCTGGACTAGTTATCCCCAGTTGCAAGGTTCAAGGGTTGCTTGGCCGCCCATCAAAGGTATGAGCACCTCTGGTATCCTTACACTTCCATCGGCTAATTGGTTCTGCTCCATTATAGCCACCAGTGCTCTTGATGTCGCAACAGCCGTCGAGTTCAGTGTATGGACAATTGGCTGGTTGGAGTGACCCGGTTGGCCATATTTTATTTGCAATCGGTTTGCTTGATAATCAGTACAATTTGAGCAGGACACTACTTCTTTGTATTGTGCTGCACCTGGTAACCACGCCTCAATGTCATATTTTCTCGCTGCGACTGTACCCATATCACCGGTGCAAATATTGACGACTTCGTAGTGGAGTTCTAGTTCATTCCACAAGTCGATGCAATTCTGTAACAACTCTTCGTGAAGTTCCCATGAGTCTTCAGGCTTGGCGATAACGATTTGTTCTACCTTGGTGAACTGGTGTACACGCCATATTCCCAAATCAGACTGGCCATGTGATCCAACTTCACGTCTAAAACAAGGAGAGACTCCAACGACCTTGAGAGGTAATTGTTCCTCCGGTATCGTTTCACCCATATACATTGACGTAAGTGGGTGTTCTGATGTTGCAATCATGTAATACTTGTCAGGTTCAACGCCATACATTACTGTCTCAAAGTCACCAAGATCTGTCACACCTTCATACGCTTGGCGATTCATCATAACTGGTGGTTGAACAAATGTGTAGCCACGCTGACGGATAAAGTCAACTGCGTAGGTCTGCAAAGCCAATTCCAACCGCGCTAAATCGCCCTTAAGGAAGTAGAATCTGCTTCCTGAAATCTTGGCAGCACGCTTCAAGTCAACCCACTTATTCATGGTAATCAACTCGTTGTGAGTGCGTGGCTCGAAATCAAACTGCGGCTTCTCGCCGTAAGTGCTGTGCACTGTATTGCCAGATTCGTCTGCACCTTGGGGAACAGCGTCATGTAAGATATTTGGAATCGACATGCGGATTGTGTCTCGCTGGCCAAGAGCTTCTTCGGTCTGTTGTTCAAGCTCTGAAATTTCCTTACCTAACGAGGCTACCTCTGCCAATATCGCTTTTGCTTTTACTTCATCACCAGCCTTTTTTGCTTCACTAATACCCTTAGCAGCAGTATTTTTTTTCTGCCTCAATTGATTGGTCTGGTGTTGGAGACTTAGCCATAATTTGTCGAAGTGGATTACCCGATCTATCTTGTCGTGTGGGAGACCACGCTTATCGTGGTCTGCACGAATTATCTCATGTTTTTCTCTGAATAGGTAAATATCTAACATAATAACGCCTCAGAGTGAAATTCCTAGATTAAATATCTCAGACCCCATGAATATCAATCCACCAATTAGGTAACCCAAGATTGCCCCGCCGTTGAGGAGAGGTAGACCGGCCTGGGCTTTGCCTCGGGCGACGTATGTCATCAGGGCTAGATATCCTAGTAAAGAGCCAAATAATGCAAACATTGCAATGGCAAATGCGTTGTCTGTTTCAAGCCACTGCACAGCAGATAGTATCAGCATACCAGGGAATATAATATCACCGAGGCCCATAAACAAGGCTTCACTG
>DAWS01000005.1:6244-10133 GCA_002506025.1 Euryarchaeota archaeon UBA111
TTGTCAGACATCTTGGTTTTCTCATCCTTGAATGAGTATCCTTTGTCCTGTGGTGCGACCAACAGTATTGGCAATTGTAGACCAATCATGGTATCTGCAAGTTCCAGCATATGCTTTGAGCGGTATACTGCCCAAGCATCATATACTGCCGCTAGAATCATGAATATCATGATTAATCCCGGAACAAAAGCGACACCAAGCATAACTATTACTCCGGCACCGACTAAGATTCCGACGGTGTTAACTACATACCATTCGCTATGAATGTAGAGCAAGAGCATCAACAATAGGGCGATAAAGACACCAACAAAAAATGGGATATCGTATAATTGCAACCCATCTAGTGTATACATGTCATCGGCAATTATTCCGTAGCTTATGTTGGTAGAGTAAACAGCATTGAACCTATCTTCCGAATCGTTAGCAGTGAACATACCATGAATAAACTGCTCCTCGACATCAAATGAAATGCGGTTCTTCAATAACTGAGTGTGTAGCCAATATGATTTGTCACTTCCACTTATCAACAAATCAGTATATCCAGACTCGTCTAAATCGGTAATTTGCACTTGGACAACTGATTCAACCAATCCGGCAACATTCATTTTTTCTTGTATAGTAAACTGATTTGTCACACTTTTTGTTCCATCCCATTCCCAACCAGTAACATTGCCATTCGCTTCACCAACAATCAAAAATCCAGCAGACCCATCATTACTTGAGATATTGGTATCAGACCATGGGGAATGACCAAAATCAGCACTAGTAACTATTTCTTCAGAATAATACTCAAACTCTATTGGCATTAATTCATTGGTTAGTGATTCCTTTGATTCTCTTAGTTCCATTACCATTGCTGTTTTATCGGTAACCAAGAGCAACCTATCATCGGAGATATGTTTTGCTTCAATAAATCCGCTGCCGTAACTAACGTAACTAGGCAACACCCAATGTGCTTGGGGCGGCAGTAATAATCCCGTATTTGGGCTGATTACGTGATAGTATACTTCTCCGGTTTTAGAGAAAATGAACACTCCATCTAACGCCTTTACTGCCATGTCACAACTGTAACCATTTGGCATACCAGTCTGCAGAACGCCCTGATCGTCTTGGTAATGACACGGGAATACATTTTCTATCACTCCTGTTTGTGAGTTTATTGTCCAAATCCAGGCAGTGTTGGTAAGTGTGAGGTAATTTTCCGACTCGACTACTCGCAAAACCTCAAAATCACCTGCTGGAAGTCTGCTGAAATTAGTTGTCCACTGCGGCTGTTTTGAATTCAATGAGGAAGAGCTGTAGTAAGACACAGAATCTTCCCAATTGGTGAAATTACCGACTAGGTCATGGGTCAGGAATCCATCCATGCCCATGTCTGTGACATATTCCCCGGTGTAGGAAAATGATTCTTGATACTCAAATTCCTCAACATCAAAATCGATGACGAGCATGTGCATCAATGGCACTGTAGTATACATTAAGGCGATTGTAAGCACACCCATTATACCGTATTTTATGACCCATTCTTTTTTGTATCTAGCGAGGGCTATTACCACTGCAGTAAAGATGAAAATCATTACTAATTCAAGGAAGATGAATCTCACTTGAGTTGCGCCTGCCTCGCCAAAAGCATGGAGCTCCGCAACATCATACCACGGCCTAATATACAAAGCAAGCAAGATGGTAATTACAAACATAAATACCATCCCAAACATGGATGTCATCTGGTCTTTCATCAGCGCAATAACGCTAGTTTCCTGTACTAATTCTCGCTCTAATTGAACAAATTTCGCTTCCGCAGAATCTGGATTTGTATCAGGAGCCTCTGCGTCGCTCATGTTTTGGCGTGTGTGCTCTATCTTTTGAGGCAATCGCTTTGGTCATTCGTGGTTAGTAGTTATCACCAAGGATTATGCCTTGATATTGTGTGGCGATATTATGCCCAGTGATTCAGCTGTCAGAGCATGGTTGGAGTCAACAAGAGATAACGGTATGGCATTGGGTCTAGATACAACTAATGCAATCCTCAAACAACTGGATGTTAATTTTGATGGAACCACAATAATTCATGTGGCAGGTAGTAATGGTAAAGGAACGTTATGCTCGCTATTAAGCGCAAGTTTTACCCTAAATTGTGAATCGAATGTAATGTTTTCATCACCGCACCTCTGCCGTATTGAAGAGCGCATCAGGCTAGACGGAGTTCCAATAAGCGGCAAGGAATTTGATTCATGTCTAGCAACAGTAAGATTGACTGCGGAAAACCTTGGGATAGTTCCAACATTTTTCGAAACTACATTCCTGACCGCTATGGTTTTTTGCGCTAGGTCAAGACCGAAATATTTGATTTTAGAGACTGGACTAGGAGGACGTTTGGATGCGACGAGATGCAGTCCTGCAGATTTATGCGTCTTAACCTCAATTACCACTGAGCACACCGATATCCTAGGCACAGACATCTACCAAATCATCGCTGAGAAAGCAGCCATAGCCAGGCCTGGAAAACCAATAATTGTCCGGCATATGGGGATTGAATTGTTCGAGGAAACGGTTAATGGTTGCGCCCAAAACTGCGCTATTGAACAACTAGGTGAAACGAAGGAATTTGCCATTTGTCAATATGTTGAGGTCCCGACAGGGGTTACCGCATTGGATGAGGCAGAACTGCTAGCTAATGCTGTTTTTGAGACGCTATCAATAGACTCCTCAACAATATCAAATTCTAAAAATAGACTTAATTGGCCAGCTAGAATGCAAATAATCAAGCTTGATTCCGGGCACAAATTTCTTCTCGACGCAGCCCACAACCCTTCAGGTTTAGCAAAAGTCAAACAGCAGTTGGTGGATCTGTCCAAGCATGATAACTCTGAAGACAAATTATGCCTGTTATTTGGCACTTCACCACAACAAGAATTAACCAAGATGCTTGAAAATGTCAAGGAAATCTGTGATGAATTTTCTAATGTAGAGATTTTTCTCACCAAGCCAACAGGGGGCAGATATCCACCAATTGAACCTAAAACCCTTGCAGGTTATGATTGGGGAGATATTACCGTCAGCATCTGGCAGAATTACACCCATGCGATTGATGCAATACTGGCTAGGTCGCCAGCCAGTGTTGGCAATATCCTCTCGATTGGCTCGCTTTACCTACAAGGTAACATCTTGAATTATCTCGGGAAAAATACTGATGACGACCTGAGTTTACTGCCGAAGCAATCAAATTGAAAGCCATACAGGGCAAGTCGGTCGGCATGAGCGAAAAATGGGATTTTCGGTTTATCGAACTGGCTAGGCACATCGCATTGTGGAGTAAAGACCCCTCAACAAAAGTTGGCTGTGTAGTAGTTGGTGAGGACCGAGAGATTCGCTCGACGGGTTTCAACGGCTTCCCAAGGGGAATTGATGATGACGAGGATAGACTTCTTGACCGTGACAAAAAATATCCACTAATCTGTCACGCCGAAGAGAATGCGATTATGCATGCTGCGCGAATCGGTGTTTCTCTGAAAAATAGTACGGCATACGTCACTTGGCCACCATGCTCAAGATGCGCAAGATCGTTGATACAGGCTGGAGTAAAAGAAGTGGTCTACCCCGACGCAGGAGAAATACCAGAACGTTGGCAGGAAGATTTCAACATCTCAAATGCGATGATGAAAGAAGCTGGTGTCAATGTTAGATGCATTTAACCGCTGATTTCTGACCGCTTAATTGATTGATGTAAACCCCAAGCGGTGGTCATGAGCAGGGCTCTGGTGTCGATTCTTATATCCTCCCTGCTGCTGTTACCCGGATGTATTGACCAACTAGACGTCTTCAGTAAAGATGACGACAATACACAACAAGACGAGGTAATAGAGCCTGAACCGGAACCTGAGCCCGAACC
>DAWS01000005.1:10489-12371 GCA_002506025.1 Euryarchaeota archaeon UBA111
TGAACCGGAACCTGAGCCCGAACCAGAACCAGAGCCGATGCCTACAGAACCGTGTAACGGCATGCTGATATTATGCCTTAGGACATATGATAATGTAACATTCCCAGAGACTCATAATGCCTTTGCTACCGAAGATGACGGCATCTACTACCCCGCCAGCAACCACCGAACGGGGTTTGATGCACAATGGTCGGCGGGTATGCGTGCATTCATGATCGATACTCACTATGATAATCTCAACGACAAAACACTATCTGGAGTGAAATTGTGCCATGGTAGCGACGATCGAGGATTCAGTCCGTGTGTATACGGCAATGTCAGTGCCGTTGATTGGCTGTCGGAACTTGATGAAGAAATGGAAGATAATCCCCAGGATGTTGTCACAGTCCTTGTGGAAAACTATGTCTCGGCAGAACACCTAGAACAGGTCTTCATCGATTCTGGTCTGATGGACCGAGTGTTCTTGCATGAAATTAACCAGCCTTGGCCAACCCTGCAAGAAATGATTGACAATGAAACAAATTTGGTGGTATTTTGGGAGCAGGGCGATGATGAGCGCCATCCATGGGTTCACGATTTTCTGAGTCATAGTTGGACAACAAATTATGGTGAAAGAAGTACATCCGAAATGAACTGCGATGTTCACCGAGGTGACGGAAATCAGGTGGTTTATCACATGAATAACTGGCTCAGTAACCAAATCGGATTGGCTGACCCGACACAGGCTGAGGAAGCGAATGATGTCGATTTTTTAGTTGAAAGAGCGAATGAGTGTTGGGAAGAACATGGTAAGCGTCCAACATTTATTGCGGTTGATTGGTGGGAAGAGGGAGATGTTGTCAGAGCAGCTGAACTGATTAATCTCCAGGATGAGGCTGAAGATTAACCCCAAAATCTTCGAGTCCGAGCATACTCAATCTCAGCTAGGTGAATTGCCCGATACAAACCTTCGAGGTTGTTACGTGGAACTTTACGGAGTATCCTTTGTGCAGTGGCTTCGCCAATCCCTCTGCCCATCAAACAAAGAATTGCTTCCTGTCCCCGGTTTTGGACCATCTCCGCATTCTTAATCATTCTAACTCGGTCACTATCATCATCGGAAGTGACCCAATCCTCTAACATTGACAACAACCCTTCACGGGTGCAAGCCAACATCCTGCCACCGCATTTGAGGCAAGTCTTGATGTCGGATATCTCGTTATATCGAGCCACCCTAAACCTGCGTACGCTATTGCATTTCAAACAACATAACACTGCTCGTTCATTTTCCAATCGCAACTTCAGGCGTTCACGAACCGCAGCATTATCCCAATTAGGTAATAACAAATCCTTACTTGACCGCCTAGACAAACCAATTGGCCCGGCAGCAGCGATCTCTACTGCAATAACGCCTGACTGGATTGAAGAAAGTAAGTCTGCTGCCCCTCGAATGTCCATTTTTTCAAAAAATAACTTATCAAGAACTTCTTGCAAAACCACGGTGCCACGATATTTTCTAATTAGTGCTTGGAGATTTATTCGTCTAGGGTCTACACCATGTCTAATTATCCCAAACGACTTGCCTACCTCAGCAAATCGCCATCGCAGCTGACGCGAGTTTGGTAACGTGACACTAAGTAAACCCTCTAATGCATCTGGAGGTGTGTCTTTGAGCCAGCCAACAAGGTCCTCCGGCATAATTCCGCTGGCTTGAATACCTATTCTTGTTGACTCAATAATTAATCGGCCCCAATTTCCTGATTTGGTCGATGCCATGGCAAGTAGCAAATGACCTATGGTTTCGTTAATTTTACTGCCATGACATGAATTGATGATAATAGCATCATTTCTTTCTTCAATGGTAATCACACTGTCCGTTGGTAGTCTACCAGACTTCTCCATG
>DAWS01000055.1:0-5744 GCA_002506025.1 Euryarchaeota archaeon UBA111
AGAGATATTTCACGGATTGGGACTGTGCTAAAAAATCCGCTCGAAATGAGTACTGTATCAGCTGCTAGTCTTGCTGCGTTCTTTCTCAAGCGAAGAGACTCGGTAGCCTTAGGAATATATGGCGAGAAATTATCCTACTTGCCTCCTGATACCGGTGATAAGCAGTATTTCAAAATCTTAAGCGCACTTGCTGGAGTAACCGCTCAAGGCGAAATGCCGTTGCAAGCTGTTACTAATTCCTTGAGTGGTCGATTCAGTAGAGGCAGTCCAGTATTCATAATTTCATCCTGCGAAGGAGACGGTACTGTGCCTGCTGCAGTACGAGATTTAGTCGGTCGTGGGCACGAAGTTACCGTCTTATCACCCTCTAGTATTGATTTTGAAAGACTGGTTAGTAGAATTCCACGAATGTCGTATGAAGTTTTGAAATTAGAAAGGCAGAATCGACTGACTACACTCGCTGGTTCAGGTGCTCAAGTCATTGATTGGATGCCAGACATGGATCTATCACAAGCGCTAATGCAGGTAAGGGGGTATTAGATTGGCTGAAGATGTGCAAGTTCAAGGCGACGTGACCATAATGGGCAGCGCTAGTGCGAGGACTTTACATCTCAAGACACTAAGACGTCAGTGGCAGATAATTACCCTACAGATAATCGCTACCGCTGCATTGGTTGGGATGTATCTAGAAGTTGTCTCTACTTATGTGGTAGGTTCAATTGATCATACGATGCTATTTGCTTCAATTGAGTCACTAATTGGTGATGACTTGCCGTTAGGTGATTGGTTTACGGGAGAAGGTCGCTCTGGTTTGGCCCGCTTCTTTGTTCCGCTGGTAATTGGTCTAGCAGTCGGCGGGGTTATGGCACTGATCGCCTATCAAACGCCTAAAACCCAACAAAGAATCAAACTGGTTTTCATTGTTAGTCTAATCACCTTACTCGTTGGCAGATTGTTACTCGGCTGGCTGACTGGAATGTTGTTCTCTTTTGATTTGCGGTTGCCCGATGATAGCGAACTTCAAACCCTTGAATGGCCGCTATTGATGATTATGTCGTTGATGATTATGTTCGTTTACCTGCTACCGATTATTATGGGTTCCCGTGGCATATGGGGTCTATCGAGGAGATCTATTGCCTGGGCGATCGGTTTTACCCTACTTTTCCTCGGTATTCACGCAATCCTGACTTTCCCATTAATCAAAGCACAATTAGGTGATTACGGAGGTGCTTTGGCAACCCTTGAATCACAAATCTCCCAACCTACAATCGGTCTATTTGGCATTGACTTGGTAACCAATGAACAATTTGATCTCATCCTGATTGCAGTGTTAATTCTTGTGTTCCAAGAATCTGCCTTTGGTGTTATCAAATATCTTGAATACGCCTTCAGGCTTCCCGAATCCTGCAAGCGTGACCCTGAATATGTCACACAGATGGACAACATGCTAAACACACACCTAGTCCATACATTTGGTTTCCTGGGCCTGACTGGAATTGCTACAATGGTTGCCTTGGGTTTCCACAGCGTTCTGCTTAGTTTAGTCAGCGATACCACTGGAAGTCAGTGGGCTGGTCAGGTTTCAGAATCAATTGAGTTGTCACTGACATATGGATTAGTCATTTCTGCGGTGATGTTCCTATCGATTATGGCGCTGTTCAGGTTCTTAATTCCGTGGCAGAGAATATGGGGTTTCACCTATTCTATACGCACTAGAAACTCTACTAACCAAAACGAAACCAATGATGAGAAGGAATTTGTTGACTTCATAGTTTAGTTCCTGTTAATTGCTTGAATCATCCTGCCAAGCATTTCTGCTGAGAACAATAGCAGACATGGAAATATACACCAAGTCGTTAACAGTCCAACAAATCCTTCTCCAGACCAATCGCTAACTTCACCGTAACCTAGAATGAAGACAATGACCACCATTAGTAGCAACAAGCGCTCTAGAATGACTGGGTAATTTCTACCAATTACCTCCTCGCGGCCAGCAAGGGTTGTCGCCTGAGCATCGGTCATTTAGCCACCTACATATCTAAATCGGAAAGTTTTGATTCTAAGTCATTCAGCGCCTCATCTGCAATATCTTTTGGTTCAGCTCGGTGTTTCCAAGAGGCATCGATTCGAGCGAGTTCAGCCTCTAACTCCGCCCGCTCATCATCATCACTAATTTGTCTGACATCAGTAATCTCAACAACATCTTCCTCTTCATGCTCGTCATCGGTTGGATGTTCCAATACCTCCCAACCATCATCATCTACTTCGATAATGGTTGCTAGTTCTTGTTCTGTAACATCCCCTGATAGGTTTGACTCCATATGCTTGACCATTTCTTCGTCCACAGGTGTTTTTTGTGCAGGGTCTATCACTTCACGCTCATATGGTAACAAACCGTCGCGCTGAAAATCCCATAGGAGACCAACGGGTGAACCTCCGGCTAAACCAGAGGCATCGATTTGAGTGATTAGTTCCTCTAACACGCGGGCAGTTTCCTCCAGTGCAATCGCCTCTCCAGCGTCTCGCTGATCCGCTTCTAGATAGATATCATCTAGCGCGTTTTGTATAAGACGACGGGTTGACTGGGCAATGTGAGGTAATGATTCTGGACGATTGCAATTAGCCATGAGAGTCTCTACCTCATGCGGTGGTGCTCCTAAGCGAGTCAATTGCTCCAATACATTGCGTAATCTCCTCAGCATGGTAATAGAATTATCATAATCTTCCAACAGGCGCTCCAAATCAATAACTAAATGACCAACCGTTTCACCTAATTGATGTTCAAGTCGCTGTTGCACTGACCACCTAGATAGTCCTCTAACTGCACCGGCGGTTTGAGGGACCTGTCTCTCAAGTAATTCCATAACCTCGCTGGACAACAGGTATCTTGGCGTGGCAGCAACATGGTCTACCGTTTTCTGAATTACTTGCAAGGCTCGCTCAACTGCTCTATCAAGCAGCGTTACTGAGTAACCCAAGCTACGAGATCGCTCTAATCGCTCTAGAACCGGAGCGAGTCCTTCAAAGGTTGATGCATCATCAAGTAAAGCCTGAGCAAGTGGTTCTTCGGCAAGCCTAGCTCTAATTCGCTCGGCTTCCTTGATGTCTGAAAGAGCATCCTCGTGGGCCTCTGCCAAGGCTTCAGCCTTGTCTATCAGTATTGATAACTCACCCTCGGCGTGACCACGCTTAGCGCCTAAATCGCCTAACTCTCTGAGCAGATTGCGGCGCTCTTCCATAAGTTGCCGCATTTCACTTTGGATATGAGCAAATCTCGCTTCATCTGTTGATAAACGTAAACGTTCATCCTCCGCTCTGCGCCGGGCAACTTTAGCCTCGGACTCGAGAATTTCTAGTTCCGATTTACTTCTATTGACTCTTTCCTCTTCCTTCATTGCTTCAGCCTGAGCCCTTGCATAACGTTCGCGCGTTGCTGAAACCTGTTCTTGGAGAACTCTTAGTCTCCGCTCTCCGTCTTCGGTTTGTTGTCGAATCTTGGATAAGTTATCACTCGCATCGGTTAATTCTGCATTCAATCCAGCCTCTCTTAATGACATTTCTTCGATTGTTGCTCGAAGTTTTTCACTAGATTCGGTCTCACCCAAGGCTTTTGCTAGTTCCGTTGCTCTAGTGCTTACTTGATGTTCGAGTTCGTTCACTCGTCGTACCAGTTTCTCTGAGCGTGCTTCTGCTTCTTCAGTTCGGTTTCTAGCCTCTGCTAATTGCACCTGCATCGAGTTTATTTCTGAATTCACATTCTCCACGCTCTCCATTTGAATATTGCGAGTTTCAACCGCTTCTCTAGTTTTTACTTCGGCAGCTTTTCTTGATGTTTCAGATTCTGACAGTTTGTTGGATAGATGTGCCTTTTCTTTTTGCAGTTCATCAATACGGATTTCAGCAGCTTCAAGGCGACGTCTTAAACCAGCATCAATACCCGGAACTGGTGCCACTTCGACTTGTTCCAATCCCTTGGTTACGGCATCTGTTGTTTGTGAGAACTTCGCCTTTGCCCGGGCGATGCGAAGGTTTTCCATCCCTATTTCAAAACCTATCAGCGTATTCAATCGGTGAGCAAGATTGGCACGTCTGCTCTCAGACCGAGTTCGAACAGTAACGAGTAAATCTCTGAAGTATGAAAGGGTAAAATCGTGTATTGTCCCAGATTCCTTGGTAAGTATCGTGCCAGCAGGCAATCTGTGTAGCCGCAGAACACGCTTTGCTTCGGTCAAACCTAACACCGCTTCCTCAAATGATTCACATGATGGCGCATATATGCCAACTGGAACTCCTCTTGATATGATTAAACTCACAGCCTTTGAGGACTTTCCTGCCTGTATGTGTCCGGTAACTTCTTCTTCCAAACCATCACTAAGCATGGATAGTACCGCATCAGCACCACCTTTACCCTCTCGAAGAATGAAGCCTTCAGGCAGCGGTTCACTAGCTCCTACGGTTTCGACAATCTCGCCCTCCAGTGCGGCAACTGCTGCGCTAATCAGCCTGGAATGGTTAGCATTTGCTTCAGTCCAAACGGCGATAGCGATTTCACCTGTGTGAGCCAGTAACAATGCTCCGTCACCAGTGTGTAATGTCCAGTGTCCACTATCATCGAACCCCAAGCCTTTAGCAATTTTTTCCCGGCCTACAATAGTCTCTCCAACCTGTTTTGCTAATTCATCGCCTTCCATTGGCAATTCACCTGCTGCATCAATTAGCATACCGGAATCTACCGCAATAGCGCCCCTTACTGCGACACTTTCAACCAATTTGGACAATACTACCGAAAGATCTCTTGAAAGTAGGCGTTCTACTGAGTCTCCCTTAACCAATAGACCCTGTGCATCTGCTGGGTGCTCGAATGCTTCGGGGATTACTTCGGCGATAGCCCCCAGACCTGACAAAGAGTAACTTTCTGCTTCAAACCTGCACATACCAGCAGCTTCAATCTCTTGTAGCCGCAGTTTTGCCTCCGCACCACCGAGCAATATCGAGGCTTTTTCACTTTCAGCAAGGTAACCGACAACTCGGCCAGCACGGACGATTCTGTGCCCAGCAGGCGTCTTGCGCTTGCCTACCCATGTGCTTATCACACCGTAATCGAATGGTTGTATTACACCTTCTTTTACATCAATATCTTGTTCTACTGTAATGCCTTTTGGTAAATCAAACATAATATCACATCTGTGGGGTTGTCGCAATAATTCGACGGTTGCGATCGAGAGCATGTCGCCATCTTGCTAGCCGGCCGCCCTGACCACTGAGCACTACGATTCGCTCTGGACAAGCAATGTCAATCATCATCCGATCATTGCCTTCACACCACACCTCATACAAGTTGCCAAGGTCGAGGGAGGTACATAGTTCAGTAGCCATTTTTACAGTCGAGACCGCTTGGTCAATTGGTGGTGTCCTACCCTCGCTGCCAACGCATGCCAGCAGAGCTCCACGGTCATCAAGTAGCATGGCTTGCTGAACCCCTTCAGTTCTAATCAAGCCAGCAAGAACGCGTTGCAACATAGTCGCTCAAAACGCTTGTGAGCGTTGTAGGCTTCAAGAAGTTTTGCGTTTTTTCCCCCCTACGGGGGGATTTAGTTAGTAAAATCGATTTTCCAACTGCCGATTATTTGAAAACTGTCGCGGAACAAAGCCAGTCTGGTGGTTTCCGCGCTGTATCGTGCTGAAAACAATCCACAAATTGAGCGAGGTAAAGATAAAAATTTTACAATTAAAAATTTGATTTT
>DAWS01000055.1:6100-9489 GCA_002506025.1 Euryarchaeota archaeon UBA111
GTTCAGGATAAAATTGTTTTGAAAGCGATTAACTCAAACGAGAGTAGTAGATGGAATAGACATGGCAGACATCAATGCTGGTTTCGAGATACCTGCATGCGATGTTTGTGGCAAGCCTGCTGTAGTCGAGCAGGCTTATTCAGGCAGGATCTTGTGTGGAGAACACTTAGCAAAATCGATCAGGAAGAAAGTAGCAAAAGAATTGCGCAAGCAGTTGGTCTTACAAAAAGGGCAACACACTACGATCTTCGTTGCTATTTCCGGTGGAAAAGATTCCGCGGCACTATTAGAATTACTAGTAGACATAATTGGCGTGCGGCCAGATGTAACGATAATCGCCGGAACTGTCGACGAAGGCATCGATGGGTACCGCCCACCGTCACTGCAATGCGCTATCGATTTATGTGAACGATTAGATGTTGAATTCATCACAGTATCATACAAGCAGTTAGGATTTGAGGAGATGGACACTGTAGTCAAACTAATTCCCGGGATGACTGAGACAGATTCCAATGCTCCGAATATGCCTTGTTCTTATTGCGGAGTATTCAGGAGACAGGGTATCAATCATTTAGCCAAAAAAGTCAATGCTGACATTATGGCACTAGGTCATAATCTGGACGATATGGCACAAACAGTACTAATGAATATGTCAAATGGTGACTTGGAAAGAACCCTGAGACTTGCCCCTCATACAAATACCCCAATCGATGGCATGCCGCCAAGAATTGTCCCGCTAAGGTGGATTCCAGAGCAAGAGATACATTTGTACGCAGTTCACAAAAATCTCCCAATCCATCACGAGGAATGTCCACATGCCAGAGGCGCTCTACGCTGGCGCCACAGAGAGATGGTTGCTACAATGGAAGCTGACGTCCCCGGAACTCGTCACGGACTGGTAAGGATGGCGGATAATGTCAAGGAGTTACGCAACCAAGTCAATATGCTCGGCGGCCAAGAATTAAGACCGAATCCGCCGAAGGAGTGTCCTGTTTGTTTCTCGATAACCTCGAATAACCAATGTAAGGCATGCGAAATGCGAGAGATGGTTAAAAATGAGCTAGCAGGCTAATCTCAGTCTTGACCAACTAATTTGTAATCATCAGAGAGTGGTGTTGCTCCAGTCTCCATGGAGATAATCTGTCCGTCTTTAAATCGCACAAATGACAAAACGGCTTCAGATGTTGAACCGTTAGCAAAATGCACAATTGCATGAGCTACACCAACTTCGCTGTTTTCAAACAGAATTCGGTTTGCTTCTGACTTCGGAGTGCCTTCCCCACTGGCGAATCCTAAGATATCCGATTTGCTAAAGGTAATTCCACCAACATGCGGGTTAAATACGCAATCATCGTGTATTATTGCTGCTAATGCTTCTGCATCTCCGTTTTCCCAGGCTTCGTTATATGCTGTTATAATTGACATGATAATGCCATAGTTAAGCAGTGCTTAAACCACTCGGAAATAAAAAACTCATAAGTTGTCTAGTAAACCAGTAGATTAGGTGAATAGAAATGATAGGTATGGCAGATGTTGAGGGTGCGCAGAAAGCGTGGGGAGAAGGTATTGTGGCAATTGCAAATGCACATAAGAATGATGGGGATTATGTTGGTATTGCCAGCAATCACGTCAATACACTATATGCTTACCAAATGGGTCCGGTGTTATTCAAGCCAACACTGGCAGCAATCGATCAGTTTCGACCCACTTTTGATACTGCATTATCTTATTTTGTCGCATCTAACAATGCCTGCCCAGAGGATAAGGGGTTTGCAATAAAAGGCTGGACAAATGTCAGATTCGAAAATTCCGAGGTAATCATTGATGGTGGAACCGCCTTAGCAATGGGCAATTATTACTTCACTGACCCACAAGGTGCGGAGGTTAAGGTTGAGTACACCTTTGGCTACATCGAGGATGACCAAGGAAATTTGCGAATTCAATTACATCATTCATCAATGCCCGCTGAGTCCGAATAACTAAATTCGAATAGTGATAACTTGATGTGCCGGACAGTGAGTTGATTTCATGGATGATGGAAAACCGAGTTTCTGGTATTTTCAAATGGTTGGGGTTACTATTCTTCTAATCGGAGGGTCGATTTCAGGCATCATCCTTGTTATCGGATTAGAACAAGAGGGTTCATGGGTTATTTTCAAAGTAGGAGGGATTTTATTATGCCTAACATTTATTCTTTCAAATATTGCGCAAATACGATATTTATCCAGACTAGCTGATTGGCAAACTGAAAATAACAAATCAAATATTTATGCAAAATTTAGGATGAGTGTAAATTCCCTGTCTGTCATGTTTTTCGCTATATTTGCGCTATTAATCCCATTCATTGGGATATAGTTGATTAATACGTGATGAAATTATAGGTTTACGCCAGCACCCAGAAGGATTACTCCCGCAATAATCGCTGGAATCGTCGTGTGGATAGTCGCCCATAGACTAGCGGCTTTGTGCCTAACAAGCAGCGGAAACAATGCATCTCCATCCTGACTGATTGCGTTTGCCGCCAAGGCAGGGAAAGATATTATGTCCTTGGTGTAGGCAGTTATAGCAATAATTTGCGGCCCACAACCAGGAATTAGACCGATAAATGACGCAGCCAAAACTGCGATTAGACCATCACCATAATTACTCATATCCTGCTCCGAAATACCACTAAATAGCATCCCGAATTCAAATGCTAAGTAGGCAATCATAACCCAAAAAGTCACGAAGGCGGTTTCGCTTGCTGAATGAATCATTGTCTCACGCATCGAATGTAACTTGTCACCAATAGTAGCCTCAGTGTCATCACCAAACCAATTCTTTTGGGCAAAATAGAGTATTATCGAAAGGCTCGTTCCAACCAATCCAATCCATGTGATGAAACCATCCATAGTAGTTGGATTGAACGACAATTCTAGGCCATAATCTGGATCTTGTCCAGACCAGACTAGCAGTAAAATGGCAAATACTAGGCCGATTAATGTAACAGTCCACCAAATTAAGTAGCCCTGATGTAGTATTTTGTAACCTAGTCCCCCAGGCTCTTCACGAGATAAGTCATCGAGCGGTGATTCGTTGACTGTTTCTTCATCAGGCTTGGCCTGACCAAACGTAGGTCCAAAGCGACCTAGCGGTTGGTGAGGAGTTGTTCCGGTCATATCAACAAGATAACCCCATGAAACACCGGCAACAAATGAAATGGCGTGAACTGCTAAAAGTGGGGCAACAAAACTTGAATCGGTTATTGCAGCACCAATCAGGACAAAGGCTGAATCACCGAGAGTAGCGATCAAGGTTGCTAGAACAGTTCCGTAGGTGACATACCCACGTGCATACATTGGCATCATTACTATAGCACCACCGCACCCAGGGGTAAGTCCCATCAATGC
>DAWS01000150.1 GCA_002506025.1 Euryarchaeota archaeon UBA111
GAGGTTGACAATGTTGCAGAGAATGTGCCAGATTACTACCTAGATGCTACTGAAGGCTTTGACTTTAACAGAGTCAGCAACATTATGCCAGGAACCATGGTTCCAGTTGACTTCAGCATCTTTGCTGGTGGCGACGAGGGACCATACACCTACAACCATCTACTAGTTGTATCACTACACTCTGATGGACACACCGAGATTGAACTGCCACGCTACTACTCACCACCTGCGTTTGGTCAATCACTGGACATCCAAGACTGGGATATCCTGATTACTGACCAAACCACAGAAGTGTGGGTAGAAGTTGATGTAGTCACCTGTAACCCAGGATCTGTGTGCACACCAGACAACAACGATATCCAGACTGATAACCCAGAATCCCACAACGCTGTATCAAGCAGCCAGGTATTCGGCAAGTGGTCTGAGCCAGGTAGAATTGGAGAGGACGCCAGCGGCGCTCAATCCAACAGAAGACCTGCATTCGAAGACAAGAACTGGTGTAACAACATGATGTCTACCAACGGTGGCAACGAAGTTGCATGGAGTGAATCCGCATCCTGTGGTCACACAGAACAAGGATACAATGGTGCATTCGGAGAAGACTGGCAAACTGCAGGTAATGCTCTGCCAGTTGTCGTATCGACTATCGGTGCTCTATCCGTTGCATCATTCGCACCAAGCATCATTGCAGTTGCTCTAACAGGCCTATTTGTCAGCGCTCTAGTCCTTGCAGGACGCAGAGATGATGACGAAGAAGAGTTCCAAGAAGAGCAAATGTCTGACGATGAATCAGCTGTGAGCCCAGTAATTGCTACCATCTTGATGGTTGCGATCACTGTTGTTCTATCTGGTGTGGTATATGTTTGGGCTGCACAACTTGCAGACACAGACACCAAGGGTGTTCCAAGAGTTACTTTTGACGCAACCAATGTCGATACTGGCGATACTGCTACTGACCACTGGAAGATTACCATTGGACAAGCACAGACCGTATTGGCAACACAAGCAGTCGAAGTATCAGTAACTTACCTGGACGCCACTGGCGCTATCGTAACTGAGACGACAAACCTTGCTTCAACAAACCAAGTATACGGGTTCTCGCCATTCAACAGCGATCAACTCGTTACCTTCGGTGATGTAGTGACGTTGGACGAAGATGAGACCATCTCGTCTTTCAGCACCGGTGATGACATCTATGTCAAGACCCATACTGCTGACGGAACTCCTCTGGTTGATGCAACTATCAGGATTGTCTACTCACCTGCTGGTGATACCCAAGGTGCGGTTCTGAAGACCTACACAGGTCTGTCCTGGAACCAACCAGTCTGAAGTGACTGAGTAACAAAAACAAGACGACAGTGAGAGGGTTTCGGCCCTCTCACTGCGTACTTGACCCACAGCATTGCCAGTGCAAACTGTGTGTGGTGTATGACGAGCGTTTTTGTATTGTAACTTGGAGTAGAAGATATGACAACAGTTCCCAAAGTAGTGGTATTCGATTGCGATGGAGTCTTAGTTGACTCGGTCTCCTCATGGAAGACTCTTCATGATCATTTTGGTACAGACAACTCACATAACCTGAAGCGTTTTATCGAGGGTGAAATCTCTGATATGGAATTCATGCGATTAGACATCAAGATGTGGAAAGATATCCAAGATCCGATTTACCGAGATGAGCTGTTCAGGTCATACTCAGGGGTAAAGGTAATGCCAGGTGCTAAAGAGCTGATTTCTGAGTTAAAAGCTGCAGGGATATTTGTCGCAATTGTTAGCGCAGGTGTTGACTTGTTTGTATCATCGATCGCCGCTATGCTGAAGGTTGACGATTGGATTGCTAACGGCTTTGAGTTTAATGACGATGACACTTTGTCTGACGAGGGTATATGCCGACTGCATGCAAGCAAGAAGAATCTCATAATTACCAAGATACTAGAAATGCAGGGATTCAAACCTGAAGATTGTGTATCTGTTGGGGACTCAGAGATGGATCTGTCAATGCAGGTTGAAGGTAGCCGATTTATTGGCTTCAATCCAACCAGAGAATCGTCAAAGTCGGCCTTTGCCGATGCAGGTATTCCAGTAGTCAACGAAAAGAATCTGCTCAGTATCAAGCCTTACCTTGGCCTTGAGTAATCAAACGAATGGTATTGATGTCGTGGCGTGGCTAGCTAAGTTGACAATGGTCAGCATACAAGGCTTAGGCTGGAAACCAAGCATTCTCTGGTAAGAAGTTTGATCTTGCCACGTGCTTGAACAAACCAAAGTAGTACCCTTGAAATCAACACAGGCATGTCCATGAACGTGACCTGTAACAAAGATGTCAGGCACTTCGTTGATTACTAATCCATCCTCAGGTTCTGGAGATAATGGGGTTTTACCCCCCCATTGAGGTGCTAAATGTCTTCTTCTGAGCATCTGTCGCATGGCTTCGACGGGATCAGCATAGGTAACAGTCTTCAAACCGGCGACAAAGTCATCGATTGATTTACCATGATATGACAATACTCTTACTCCATGCAAGGAGAAATCACAAGGGTTACCAACGAATGTAGTAGTGTTGTAGTCTTGTTGAATATCCTTCTCGAATGTAGGCTGAGGTTCAGCCGGACGCACTGCGTCATGATTGCCAGGCAACATTAGGCACTCAACCCAATCAGGAAGTAATTCCAGTAACCTAGCAAATTCAGTATACTGGGCAAATAAATCAGGGATTGATAATTCCTTGTCTTGGCCAGGGTAGATTCCCACACCGTCAACGCAGTCGCCAGATAAAATCAGATACTTGACAGTCTTTGCTAACGGGTCGGTATGGAACCAACGAACCATTTTGTGCCATTGAGCCTCAAGGAAGGTTTTCGAACCAACGTGAACATCTGAGAGAAAAGCAACACTGATGCCATATGGGGACACGGCTTTTTCGTGTCGCTCTTTCATTGGAAAATGCAAATCATCGACGTAAAAAATATCGCCATTTTGGCTAAATGTTCCCGACACTCCAAGCACATCGTCAGGCATCAGTCCCGCTTCGATAATCTGCTCCTGAAATCTATCCCTATCGTCACCTTGACGCTTGGTAAGTAAACAATTCATCTCCCCAGTTTCATCTTCTAGACTCCACATTAAATGGCCATTCTTGGTATATCTTGGTTCATTCACTAATCCGATTGCGACCGCTTTATTTTCATAGCCCTGATATCTGTGAACTTCTCTTAGTAATCTGGATACTTCGGTAGGACGTCTAGGTAATTTTGAGTTTTTTACAATCATGTCTCTTATTTTGTTTAGCCGATCAGAAAAACACGCAGTAATATCGTTCATCTTACCCTCAGTAGTGCTTTTTCCTGTGATGTCGTAATGTATTTTGATGTCAGATGGTGCATCGGTTGCTAAACAACTGTAATCAGCTTCATCCCAATCAGGAAGATTATTCCTGAATTCAATATCTAGTGGTTCAGGGGGTAATATCGGTGCGATAACTCTGCCTAAGTCGGTTGCTGTATTGTTAATCGCTGTCTTAGTTGTGATAGCAGTATTCTCTTTTGGTTTACTCTGGTCATATAATTCGATTAATTTTGCAAGTATTTCTTCGGTAAGAAATCCTTTGTCGAAGTTTACTTTTGGTGCTAGATTCAGTAACTCAGCCGGATTGACATGGCTAGCAAGTCCATCGATAACTTTGCCTGAGGCAATCATTCTACGTTGGCGCAGCATCTTGACAATATCTTCCGATGCTGCTGCCATAATTTCAGGTAAGGTCGCCACTCCAAAAGCAAATCGGTCACTAAATAATTTAGTTCCATTCGACTTCTTCACCGATAGATTCGTCATCATCAGCATCGGCATCAGCACTCCATGACTCGTCTTGCCATGGAGCAGATTGTTTTGCCGCCGCTTCTCGCTTTGCCCGTTCAACTTCAAATTCTTTACGAGCTTGTTCTTTTTGTGCCTCTATTTCAGCTAACTTCTTACGGTTTGCTTCTGCTTTGTCCATTGCATCATCCCACAAGGCAATCGCAGTTAGTAGTGCGAAGTGAACAAACCCAATCTTATTTTCAGAGCGATTGCCGCCGATCTGGGTTGACTCAGCATTTGCCCATGTATTAGAGGCGATTCCAACATAGACTGTCCCGACTTTCTTAGTAGTGCTATCATTGCCAGGACCAGCAATACCAGTTATTGATATGGCGATATCAGCGCCTGCCTGTTCCAGTGCACCTTTAGCCATCTCAATAGCAACCTTAGCCGATACTGCTCCGTGTTTTTCCAATGTCTTTTGCTCAACATTCAATTCAGCCATTTTAGCATCATTTGAATAGGTGACCCACGACTGATTAAACCAGTTACTAGCACCAGCAATATCGGTAAAGGCACTCGCTAGTAATCCACCGGTGCATGACTCAGCGACTGTTATTGTGTGGCCACCTTCTTTGAGGCGCCTAACAAGTCGGGCTGCTGCCGCTTGGATATCTTCATCCATTCAATTGTCCGTCTTGCCACATGGTTTTGAGTTTAACGCATGCGTTGCATTCAATAATGAGTGGCCACAGGAATACTCGGGTCTGTGGTCTAGGGGTTTATGACGTCGCCCTTACAAGGCGAAGATCGAGGGTTCAATTCCCTCCGGACCCACCAGTTTAATAGCAGTAAAACTCGATATCTTCCTTCGAATCAAGTATTACTTTGGTGATCCCCGTACGCCGTGTTATGTTCGGCTCATCATCTCGTTCCAATGTAGAATCAGCCAGTATCAAATGAACGGCTCTCTGCCACAGGCCATCACTGATTTTAGCTCCACGATGGTCCACACCAACTAATATGTCGAGCAGTTCACTGTGGAATAATACAGCAGCAGCGCTCTCTAACTCCTCATGATGGATAATCAGCCATCTAGCACCATCTAGTAATGACAGATTTGGTGACTTCTGATATTCACTGAATCTGACTACTTTCATCTTATCACCTGATTTTGAATCTCAGCAGTGCTACAGCCCCGCCAATTCCCATTAACTGTTGGCCAGAATCGTGGTCTGTTGAACACTGGATTAATTCGCCACCGTAATCTGCTAGAGACTGCGACCAGATTTGCCAAGTTTTGCCGCCGATTGTTGCTTCTTCATCTCGAAGTAGGTCCGCTGAAATTAACAGTGTTTCAATTGCTCCTTCGTTTAGTGCTTTGTCAATTTCCTGTTTGCCATATGCCACTGCGCCGTTAGTTGAGATTCGTTTCCATGCCTCTTCTAAAATACTAATTTCATGACTAATAGCATAGTCTTCCAGTAAATTTCCTGCTAGGTTCTCACGCAATACTTCATTGGCCCCTGCTCGGCCAGACATTGATGTCGCAATTGAAGACATGAAACGGGTTTCACCACTATTACGCAATTCTGTAAGTATTACCTCTCTGGCGTGACCAGGGCCGCATAGAATCAATGGTGTTTCATCTGCAAGCGACTCAGTAAGTTCTTTGATAACTCGCTCGCGGAATTGCTTTGCAACTCCGGTTGATTGTTTTATATCGATTCGTTTCCCTCCTCCACGCATAGTCCACGTTGTTGATTCTCGAAGACCTCGCGGAGTTATGTGGAACAAAATTATTTCATCATTTTCAACGACCGCAAGAGCGATTTGTACTTGTTTGGCAGCGTCAACTGCTTGCTGGAGAAGTTGTTCGTCGGTATCAAGAAATGGGGTTTGAGAAGATAGTTCAATCTCGTCACCGACAGTTATGTTATGAGTGTGATAACTACCAATATCGAGCTTTGCTTCTTCAATTATGCCATGAATTCGTGCAACATCACTAAAGGATTGATATTCAGTTGATTCAATTCTTAATCGAATCCACATCTTCTTGCGTTCAGCGACTTTGGCCCTCCCACCCTCTTCGCCTGCAGTGGTTTGATCACGGCGTTCTCCAAGCATGCCGATTGACATACCCTGACGAGCAAGTCTTGCCAATGACCAGAGGTCATCATTGGTAGTAACGCGCAACCGCCATAACATTGACTCGCGCTTCAATACTTGCATCAACTCACCCAAAGATGCCAGTTTGGTGACCGTCATCATCCATGTCCATGTCGATTGCCGCCGGTCGCTTAGGTAAACCAGGCATTGTCATCATATTGCCCAGAATCGCAACGATGAAACCTGCACCTGAATTTAATCTAAATTCCCTGATGGGAAGAGTGAAACCGCTAGGAGCACCTAGTTTACTCGCATCATGAGAAAATGAGTATTGGGTCTTAGCCATACAAACTGGCAGGTTACCATAACCCCATGAAGTAATCTTGTCTAGTTGTTTCTTGGCATTTGCCTCAACAATCACTGATTCGGCTTTGTACATTCGTGTTGCAATAGCCTCTACCTTTTCCATCACTGGAGCATCTTTCAAGAATAGTGGAGTAAATGGTCGACCAGCAGCAACATGGTCCTGAACCGCCTTTACCACAGCCTTGGCTAAATCTTCTCCACCTTCTCCACCCTTGCTGTGGACTTCAGTAATAGTAACGGCACGAGCACCACTAGCGTGTGCAGCGTCAGATAATGCTTGGATTTCTGCCTCGGTATCTGAGGTAAATTTGTTGATTGAAACAATAACAGGAACGCCAAATCCTGCCATGTTGCGAATGTGCCGATCTAGGTTAGTTGCTGCCCCGATTGACACTGCTTCGACATTTTCGGCTTCTAGTTCTGCTTTGCTAGGACGATATCCGCCACGACTGCCAAATGCCCCTCCGTGCAATTTCATCGATCTTATCGTGACGTTCATCACAACACAGTCTGGCCCTTTGCCAGAGGTTGCGGCCTTGATATGCATGAATTTTTCAGCGCCCATGTCGGAACCAAATCCGGCTTCAGTTACCACAATATCAGCGGCACTCAAGGCTAGTTTATCGGCGAT
>DAWS01000056.1:0-12232 GCA_002506025.1 Euryarchaeota archaeon UBA111
CTACCGTGTTGCTTCCGTGGTTGGTTTAATGTGCATAGAAATTTATGGTTATGATGACCCATTGGCAAAAAAATATGCTGAGTCTTGGGGCATATTCATGCAACTAACCAATGTTTTGAGAGATGTCGGAGAAGATATCGAACGAGATAGAGTCTATTTGCCATTGGATGAACTGGAGAAAAACGGCATTCAAGAATCTGAGTTAGATGGTAAAGTTGTGTTGAACAAAACTTGGGAGCCCTATTGTTATCATTACGCAAGAAGAGCCAGAACATACCTAGAGGAGGCAAGACAATTACTACCACTTCTGCCAAGAAGAACCAGATATTCCCCTGCTGCAATGATTGCATTTTACGACAAAATACTACGTCAAATCGAGAAGGAACAAGGAGATGTATTTACCAAGCGAGTGAAACTAAACAAACTACAGAAAATGAGTTTGGCTGCTGCGGTTTATGTCAGGCACAGGATGTTACCGCGAATCCTTGACCCGCTGTGGAATGGACTAGCTAGGCTAGGATTACTACCCTCAGTATGATTTCACTGAGTTCTTGTAAAGGCCTGGATGCCTGTTATGTAACGCCCAAGAATCAAATTGTGGATGTCGTGGGTTCCTTCATATGTCTTGACCGACTCGAGATTGGCCATATGCCTCATAACTGGGTATTCATCTAGGATACCATTAGCACCGTGTATGTCTCTGGCAATCCTAGCGATTTCAAGTGCAATGTCGACATTGTTCATCTTGGCTAAGGAAATCTGCTCGTTAAACCATGTTCCATCATCCTTTTTCTTACCAAGGTGATATGCCAATAGTTGACCCTTGGTTATCTCTCTCAGCATGTATGCTAATTTGTTTTGAACTAATTGATATGAGGCAATCGGCACATCAAACTGAATTCTTGACAATGCGTATGTTTTGGCACTGTGGAAACAAGCCATCGCGGCACCTAGTGCGCCCCATGAGATACCATAACGGGCATTATTGAGGCATGAGAAAGGTCCTCTAAGACCCTTGACACCTGGTAGAATTCTATCTTTGGGGATCTTACAATCTTGGAATACCAATTCACTGGTTACTGATGCTTTTAGAGAATGTTTACCTTTCATCTCAGGCGCAGTGAATCCCTCGTCGCCTTTCTCAACAATGAAGCCTTTGATTACTCCATCCAGCTTAGCCCAAACAACTGCTACATCAGCGATTGTTCCGTTTGTAATCCACATCTTAGCGCCGTTTAGGAGGTAATGATCTCCCATGTCCTCTGCCTTGGTGATCATATCACCAGGATTTGAGCCGTAGTCTGGCTCGGTAAGTCCGAAGCATCCTACCATTTCACCGGTGGCTAGTTTTGGTAAGTAGTGATTTTTTTGTTCCTCCGAACCAAAATCCCAGATAGGATACATGGCAAGTGAACCTTGAACTGAAGCAAATGAACGAAGTCCTGAATCTCCCCTTTCAAGTTCCTGACAAATTAATCCATACGCCACATATGACAAGCCTGGACATCCATAACCCTTGAGCGGTGCACCCAAGACACCCATTTCACCAAGTGCTACTCGCCACTCATCAGGGAAGACTCCTGCTTCACAGGCGTGCTCGATTTTGGGTAATACTTCTTCATCCACCCATTCTCTAACCATATCCCTTATCATTATCTCTTCTTCAGTAAGCAAACTTTCTATGTCGTAAAAATCGAGCCCCTCAAACTGCTCCATGTGTTCTCCCCAGTGGGTTGTGAACATAGGCGCTTCAATAACCTAACTACTTTGAAAATTTTCTTATTTGCTTTTTCTCTTCATAAGTTGCTTGTATTTGCGTTGCAGAAATGGGCTATTCATGTAGATTAGCCCAATGATTACTCCAGGCACTGATATTGTTACTGCGGCCAGTATAATTGTTGTCAGCATGGTATTTTCAATTTCAATCTGATAAGGTTCGAAGGCGATGATGTTACCATTAGATGTGAGCATGAAACCACTGTTGAAATCGTTTTCCCAAACATAAGAAATTTGCCTACCAGCAACAACTGAATCCCACTCTGCCATCTGCGAGGATGAAATCTGTACTTTTGCAACATCATTTAGAGGGTCATATCGGACAGTTCCCGACGGAGCTAGGTAAATTATTGAGGAACTAGAATAGCCCCTAGATGCAGCGATGAAATCACCTTCCAAGGTTCGATATTCAACCATATTGCCGACAGATGATTTTGTATGATCAACAGTGTTTAGCTGGATTGAAATCATCCTTAAGCCACTGGCAAAAGCCACACACTCATTGAGTTGGGCATCAGGACAATCAACATCAATCCACGTGTTGGTTTTAGTTCCGCTAATCCAAGTAATGTTGTGGGTTGGACCAATTACTCCTAAACCGCTGGATATCGTTGAAACTACACACAAGTCATAATTAAGATGACAGGAAATTCCGGTAACTTTTGAATCTCCATCGTTGCCAAGATTAAGGAATCCTGTGCCTTCTGAAAATCGCCACAACGATCCATCATCGCTGCCAAAGTAAGCATAATCACCGGCTGAACGCCAAGCTACTGCGCCCATATCTCTGCCTAAAATTGCCCCTGTTCCATTTACGATGGTCACGCTGTGGTCGACCTTTTCGTAGCGCAGTGCCGTGCCGAAGTCGCCGGCAATTAAGGCAGCCTCGCCTCTGGGGTGCCAAGCAACATCATTGAGATTGTTATCTCGAGCGCTGTTAAGTTCCACATCTAAGGAGCGGTCGCCCGGATTTTTTGCTGAAATAAGGTGACTGTAACCCTCGTTGCCAACTATCAATACACTGGAACCGTCCGGTGCCATTGCTGCATTGGTAATACCGATATCATAGTCTGCAATTGAGGTTTCAATCGATAATTCAACCTGCTTATTCTCTGCTATTACCACTGGTAGCAGAAGTATCAGTATTAGAGATACTGGTAACAGAGAACTAACTCGCACAAATATCCGAAAAAGTGCTTTATCAAAACATTTCTCTTTTGGGTTTTTTTGACGGTGAGCCTTATGTTCAATGGTGGTTTGGCGTGACTCATGGAGAAATTCGCAGTTAAGCGTGGACTGGTAAAACAGATTGGAGGAAATGCAGGGTTAGCAAAATTAGCCACAGAATATTTTGATGGTGTGAATGCCAATGCTGACGGCGAATTCACCGCCTCATATGGTATTTTGACCAAGGTTACAGGTCACTTCGACAGTGATGGAAAGTTAGTTGTAGATGTGGAGCAGTTGAAAGGTGATAATCTCAGCGAGTTCTTAGCAAATGATGGTGGCAGAGAACAGGCTATGGAGTCAAGAAAGCGCTGGTCAGGATTCCTGGATGAAGCAACCGGCTACAATGCCAAACAAAGGGGTGACAAGGCAAAAGAAGAAGCAAAGAAATTCTCTAAAGCAAAATCAGCGATTAAAATGGCTCACAAGTCGATGGAAATGTCCACCAAGTTGACTGAAGATGTAAAATCTACTGCACTCACGATGATTGCTGAGTTGGAGGCTATGATCGAAAACGGAGAGGCCCCATCGGAAGGTAAGGTAAAGAAACTTAATGACCTATTTTGAGGTGAAGTAAATGGATATTGAACAAATGGTGATTCAATATCAAGACAAATGTCCCCGTATCAAGGAACTAAATGAGCAGCAATTGGCTCGCATCAGCAAAATCATTGGTTCGGTTGAAGAAACTGTTGGATTGGATTACTTAATCGACTGCATCGCTGATAAGACAAGTGCCAAAGGCGACGGGATAATACGATGTTATGTCGGATTTGAACCCTCAGGCAAAGCCCACATTGGCTGGAAGGTTCTCTCAATCCAACTCAAGCGTATGTTGGAAGCCGATGTCAACGTTCTGATTTTCCTTGCCGACTGGCACGCATGGATAAATGACAAATTTGGCGGCAATATGGCTGATATACAACTGACTGCAAAATACATGGAAGAAACATTTCGTGCACTACTAGACTATCCCCCTGAAGGAGATGGTCCTGGAGAGTTGAGATTCTATTATGCATCACAACTCATGGATAATGGAGACTATTGGGCTCGCGTGCTCAGGTGTTCCAAAGGAGCAACCTTAGCCATGGTCAGGAAAACCTTCACCATTATGGGCCGAGATGAGGCATCATCTGACCACGATTTATCGAAATTCTTCTACCCAGCAATGCAAGCAAGCGACATATTCGAACTGGGAATAGACATTGCAATAGGCGGCATGGACCAAAGAAAGGCTCACATGTTCATGCGCGACGTAGCAAGCAAGTATGGATGGAAAAAGGCGACGTGTTTGCACACACCAATAATATCGTCACTGAAATCAAGCGGTTCAAGAATGGAAAGTTTTGACCATAAAATGAGTAAATCTGATCCCGGAGGTGCGATATTAATCCATGATGAACCAAAGCAACTGCGCAAGAAAATGCAAAAACACGCTTACCTCAACACAGAAGATGTAAACTCACCAATTTATGAGTTGGCTGAGCATGTAATATTGCCAGAATTTGGTGAAATTATTGTCACTCCTAATCCAAAATTTGGTGAGCCGTCCACGTGGACTGACCTTGATGAATTCAGGAATGCAGTGATGAACGGAACTCTGCATCCCCTCGATGCAAAGTTTGGTGTAGCGGACGGAATCTCACGCGGGCTGGAAACAGTCGCAGCACACTTCTCCAAGAATCCAGAGTTACTTGATAATGTCACGGCAATAATTAATCGCAAATAATCATTCAACCAATGATTTTGCTCTAATTATCGAATACAAATGTTCATGAATTGAGTTTCCTAGCCAACCACATTGGTGATACCATGGTTAATATTGCTGTCTTAGTTAAACAAGTCCCAGATACCAACTCAAAGATTCAGATTTCGGGCGATAGAGTCGACCTCTCTAGCGTTAAAATGGACATAAGTCCATATGATGAATTTGCTGTGGAAAATGCTCTTCAACACAAAGAATCCACTGGCGGGACGGTCTCTGCAATAACTGTCGGTGGTGCTGCAGCAGACAAGGTCTTGAAAGGAGTGAAGGCTCTGGGCGTGGACAACATAATTCGACTTGATTACGATGGATTTATGGATTCAAATGGGCTACAATCTATCATTGCAGAAGAAATTATCGCTGGCGGCTATGATATTGTTTACTGTGGCAAGTCCGCTGCTGATACAGGCGCTGGTTCGACTGGACCAGGAATCGCAGAAAGGCTGGGGTGGGCATCTGTATCAAACGCAACCGAGGTAAAATTCGCTGATGCATTAACCGTTTCATATCCAACGGAAGGTGGGGATGCAATTGTCTCGCTAAATCTACCAGCAGTGGTTAGTTGTGACAAAGGTTCAATTAAGGTTAGAAAATCAAATGTTAAGGGTATCATGATGGCAAAGAAGGCGCAGGTTGATGTCAAGGCAGTCAGCCCGCCGGCGGCTAGCGTTACCGTTGTTTCCCAAGTAATGCCACCAGCAAAACCCGCTGGCAAGAAATTTGAAGGCGCAAGCTCCGCCCAAACAGTCGCACAGCTACTCAGAGACGAGGCTAACATAATTTGAGGTGAAAAAATGACAGAAACAATAGTAATTGCAGAATTATCAAAAGGCGAGATTAATAACACAACCAATGAACTTGTTAGCGCTGCTAACCTACTGGGAAACAGTTGCACTGTTGTTGTCCCATGCACAGACTCATCAGTTGCTGACAAAGCTGGAAAAATATCTGGAGTCAGTAAGGTAATCGCAGCAAAATCATCAGTCTTCGAAAATTATGACGCCGCAGCCTGGGCCGAAGCAATTGACTCAGTTGCACCAAGTGGAATTGTTGTTACCTCTGCATCCGCCCAATCAAAAGATTTAGCCGCAAGACTCGCAGCAAGACGAACCATTTCGGTAGTGCAGGATGTTATTGCTATAGAAGACGGCAAATTATCAACTCCAATTTATTCCGGAAAAGCAATTCAAAATGTATCGGTGAACGGTGACTCAGTCGTTAGCATTAGAGCCAATACCTTCGCTCCGGCCGATGACTCTGGAAGTTGTGATGTTCAGGTAATCGACACAACAGGAAATGTCACAACCGCACTTCAAGAAATGGTCCAAAGAGCGTCGGAAAGACTAGACGTCTCTGAAGCGAACATAATTATCTCCGGCGGCAGAGGTATGGGGACACCAGCCAATTTCAGCCATTTAGAGAATATTGCCGACAAACTTGGCGCTGCCGTAGGAGCGTCAAGAGCTGCAGTTGATACGTGGGACGAAATCCCGCACTCAATGCAAGTTGGACAAACCGGTAAAACAGTCAATCCTAACCTATACATTGCGGTGGGAATATCTGGAGCTATCCAGCATCTAGCCGGAATGCGATCGTCAAAATATATTGTTGCGATTAACAAAGATGCTGATGCACCTATTTTCCAGCATGCAGATTATGGCATCGTTGCGACTTGGGAAGATGCCTTACCAGTTTTGAGCAGTTCACTGTCTGACTTACTTGCATAATCACTGAAATCTTCCAAATGCGGCACTGTTGGTGCCAACAAACGGGTTAGTTTCACGTTCTACTCCAATTGTAGTAGTAGGTCCATGTCCTGGATAAACCACAGTATCAGCGTCAAGAGGCCACAACTTTGTTACCACGGAATTAAATAATAATTCAAAGTCTCCGCCAGAATTTGGTAAGTCGGTTCGACCTACTGAACCAGCAAATAAGGTGTCGCCAGCGAATAGGTGATCAGGCCCATCTTCCACTTCTAGCAATATACAACAACCACCGAGTGTGTGTCCGGGAGTGTGTAAAATTTTGAATTTAAGTGACCCCAGTGTTAATTCCATTTCATCAGTCAACAGCTTATCTGCTATCGCAGGCTCTGGTAATTCAAATCCCCATCTTCTGCCAGAGGCTTGAACTAGAGTTTGAAGGTGAAAATCATCCGCATGTAAGTACCAACTTACTGGATATCTCGTCAGCAATATGGGTATCTCTCCGGAGTGGTCAAAATGTGCGTGTGTGTTAACTAAAGCCACGATATTTCTCTCACTTATGCCAAGAGATTCTAATCCTTGCTGATCCCTTGGACCATTAGACCAATCTGGTCCGGAACCGGAGAAATCATCTACCCATGAAATAATTCGGTCGGCTTCCGCACCACCATCGATAATGATTGTATCACCACTGGCAAGGTCAGTAACTATAGAGCAACGCATCGCCAAAGCTCCAACTACAAAAGACTCAATCCAAACGTTACTCGCCTTCATTCTATACCACATCTATTTGCACTGAATCTGAGGTTGAATTACCATCTACATCAATTACTCGAAGTTCGAATCGGTGTTTTCCAGGCCCCAACTTTGCTCTGAATTTTGGCAGGTTCGAAACCTCTCTGCCCGCTTCATTTATCCAACTGTAAGCAACAATTTTACTCTTATCTCCAGCAGTATTACTGCTATCTAGAACAACGATACAATGTGAATTTTCACCACACTTGTAGACTGAATCTTTGCCTGCATCAGCAATTGGTTGAGATGTTGTTTTGGGATTATACATCAAATCATCAAGCAGATTATCTGCATCGTGAATTGATTGTTCTGTAAGTGGTTTAGACTCCTTGATATTTTCTGACAAAGCAGACATGATATTGTTTAATTCCCTGTCTAGCAACCCGCCATCTTGTGCTTCTTGTGATGACAAAAGTGCGCCTAACTTCTCGTCCTCTGAATATATCTGCTCCGCTGATAGTGTCTTATCGATACTCTTAGACTGGAACCATTCAGTTAGTTCTGATTTGTCTCTTTGGATTAGTTTAGAGGATAATTTAATTCGTCCAATCGGTTCAGTTTCAGTGTAATCGTTTTGGTCGTCTCCAGCGAAGTAAAACTCTTCTGTTGCTTTACAGTAAGCAGAGTGCTGAATTATTCCCTGATGCTCAACAGTCCACGACTCACCGCTTTTTGTGAGACCAGTTAGATAAAACCATGACCCTGCAATGACATTGTCGCTTGTCAGGTTGAGTGTTTTGATTGGGTAGTTTGTCGAGAAAAGTTCCTCTGATAACAAATAGGTATTATCTGACTGGTAGGTCAATTGATGAACTGAACCATCATCAAAACCGAGATATGTTACTTTATTATCATCACAGGCCAGTAACAACCTATTTTTTAATTCACATCTAAACAACATAGAGTCTTGAGTTACATCCCATACTTCGAGCTCCAGCGCCTCTTCTTCTCCGGGAACTAAAGCATAACCTTCCCGGCCAATTATCAACTTGTTTTCAGCGGTAAGTCCGACGTTGGTAATCGACTCACCCACCTCGCCTCTGGCTGGCCGATTCCAGACTGAGTGCTGTCCATCGAAGAAATGCACCGATCCAGACTCTAATACAACAATGACACCGTTAGAGTAAGGTGAAATCATAATTATTGAAGTGAACTGATCGAACGACTTTAGAGAATTACCATGATGACTTAATGTTGATAAGCGACCGAGATTATCTACGACTGCAATAAAATCTTGGCACTTTTTTAGTAATGATACACCACCAGGAATTTCACATTGCCAGATTGTTTCACCCGAGGTGTCAACGCACTTCACCCCAAAATCATCATCAGCATAAATTAGATTATTATCTTGGAAAAAAATTCCCTTTACATCACTTTCTATAGAAATTTTTTGCGCTTTTTCCATTTCAACCGATATATTCACAGAATGATCGGATTCAGACCACGCAATGATTTTGCCGTCATCCGAGACAGCCAGACTACCAACCCTTGACTGCGGGCTAAACGCAATGTCAACCTCGTGAGTTAGCATGTAGGTACCTTAGGCTTGAACATCATTAAGTTCACTATCTCGTGATTAGTCTTATGACGAGAGAACTATGACTAGTTTGAGTCATTATGGATGTCTAATACTTGGTCATCATCATCCATGGACGCTTTAGCACCGTCATTACGCTGATTATGTAACTCCATGAGATATTCCTCCGTTATGTCCCCAGTGACATAAACACCATTGAAGCAACTCGAATCAAACACTATGTCTTGTGGCGCCACCATCAGGGTTGATTTCTCCAAATCATCTAGTGTCTGATAGAACAATTTATCTGATTTTATGTGAGCATTTATCTCGTCAATGCTTCTGCCATTGGCGACGAATTCAGTGGTTGCCGGCATATCGATTCCGTACACGTTAGGATACCGCACGGGCGGTGCTGCTGAGGCAAAGTAGACTTTCGCGGCTCCGGATTCCCTCGCCATTTCCACAATTTGTTTACTAGTGGTTCCGCGCACTATCGAGTCGTCAACCAAGAGGACATTCTTGCCCTTGAATTCGTTTTCAATAGTGTTCAACTTTCGTCGAACAGATTTCTCTCTTAGAGCTTGTCCCGGCATAATGAATGTGCGTCCGACATATCGGTTTTTGACAAAACCTTCTCGATATGGAACACCAAGGGTATTTGCCATCTGTAGAGCAGCAATTCTGCCCGAATCTGGAATTGGAATAACTGCATCAATATCATGATCCGGCCATTCCCGTTTGATTCTCTCGGCCAAGAATTTACCCTGGTTCAATCTCGCCTCATAGACCGATATTCCATCTATAACTGAATCAGGCCTCGCAAAGTAAACATATTCGAAAACGCATGGATTACGGCTAGTTTCTTTGGCACAAACTCGTGAGAAAAGATGACCGGAAGATGAAATAAATATTGCTTCTCCAGGTTCTACATCTCGTTCAATTTCAAAACCTAGGGCGGTAATTGCTACAGATTCACTACCAACTATCCACTCTGTTCCTTCGTCCGACTCTCGCTTACCGAAAATTAGCGGCCGGATACCATTTGGATCTCTGAAGGCTAGTAAACCATAACCGGAAATCATCGAAACACATGCATAACCACCCTCAACATAATCGTTTAACGCGGTAATAGCATTGAATACTGTCTCAATATCGAGATGCGGTTCGCCTCCAATCGACAAGTCAGAGGAATATTTGGTCAGTTCAACTGCGAGTATGTTTAGCAGCAACTCAGAGTCGCTTTTAGTATTCATGTGACGGAAATGTTTGTCGCGTAGTATTTGCCTTAGCTCAGCAGCGTTAGTCAGATTGCCATTGTGAGCGATTGACAAGCCGTATGGTGAGTTGACATACAGTGGTTGGGACTCTGCTTTGGATGAGGTCCCTGCGGTGGGATACCTAACGTGACCGATTCCAATGTGACCCTGAAGTCTTTGCATGTGGCGTGTGTAGAAGATGTTTGGGACTAAGCCGGTAGACTTTCTTAATCTGAACTGGCCCTCAAATTCGGTCATTATGCCTGCCGCATCTTGACCTCTATGTTGTAATACTGTCAGTCCATCGTAAATTAGTTGGTTCACATGGTATCCCTGTTTTCCAACTACGCCGATTATGCCGCACACAATATCACCACAGGTCAAATAGCAAATGATTGTTTGCTATATTTTCCCAGTATGCGCTCATGGTTTTCAGGCCTTCGGGCGATGAGTTTTCTTTGACCAGCTATACTTGCGCATCTTGGCTGTTGCACCGTATCCACAGGCGGCGCAGACGCTTTTTTGCTTGTGGTAAGCATTTCTACCGCACCTTCTACACCTGATGTGTGTAGTCTTTTGGCGACGACCCATGGATGGTGTACCCTTTGACATATGCTTACCTCAGTGTCTTGGCCACCTAGCAATCCTTTATGAAATAAACGGCGGTAAATACTCACTCTTCCTCTACGAGAACATATGACTTTGTTATTTTCGAAGCTGAATGGGTGATTGTTGAAAATAAAATTCCCAGAGTAATCATCAATGAGAAAACTAGAGCTATTATTGAAACGATGGTGTGTGAGATATTGTAGACTAGTTGTGCGCGCACAGAACCATTGCCTTCAAGCAACATCGGCCCCTGATTGATGAAAAATATCGTTGCGGCAATACCAACCAAAACTGCGGTTGTCATACCAAAGAGGGGAGCCAGAGGACGCTTTCGTGACTCGCCGTAAAAGAACATGTTTCCTAATAAAAAGGTGGTGCACAGAATAAAGGCAGTCAACGCAGAGTTTGCTATCCTTGGATTCAACTCATCAATACCAAAATTAGTAATTCTGCCATTCAAACTGAGGTCAATAGCAGCAATCAAAAATATCGGAAATAACAGCCCGATTAGCACAACCTTAGCGGTTGGTTTGCTTTTTTCAGCCATCAATCATCTCCTCCAATGTTATTTTTTATCACCTGAGCTACCTGGGCAAGTTCATGATCGTTTGGTGGTTCAATTGATTCAGGCTTAGGCAAACTTCTTTCGTAAACAAATATTACCAAGGCAAATGAAATTATTGACAGAATGGAACCAATGATAATGCCAATTATATCTGCTATCGATAACCAAACATATTCTCGAAATTCAATCGCTGAAAGATTTGTTGAGTCGATATTCATCGCACACAACAAAAACAAAAATGCTCCTAAAGACATACCGAACAAATATCTTGACTCACTGCCTCTATCATCCCCAAAGGCGAGCATCGCAAGACCTCCAGCGAGGGATAATCCGGTCAAAGAAATCAATAAATTTGGTAAGAAAATAAGCCAATATCGATTAATTTCTCCATCGCTCATTATTGGGGTTATTTCCCACCAATGCATCAATCCAAGCCACAGCAATCCAATAAGAAATAAGGCTACTCCGATATTGCGATCTCCCTCGCTTAGTTTTCCAACCGGGACATTTCCTGAATATGCAATTTTGAATAATCCTAGCAGAATCAAAATTGTGGGTCCGGCAATAAAACCTAACAAATGCCCGACTGCGTTTGATGGTGATTCTGGTACTGTCCACGGGCTTGCTAATACGAGTGCTGTTCCAAGAATCGATATTGTGTAGCCCAATTTGTTGACCACACTGCTGGGTTTAATCTGTGATACCCAGATGCCAAAAGGAATGAACGCAAACGGCAGCCAAAACAACACAGCTGCCTTCAGCATTTCATCCATACACTCTGGAAGACTAGCGGATTAATTACTTCATCCCTAATTTCAAGCCACAGTCGTCTCTTTTTAACATTAAACATAGTCGGAGTTTCTAAATACCCCGCCCGAGTGGGTCGAACGCTCAAGGTGATACCATGGTTAAGATGCCTCGTCAAATTAAGCGCTACAGCCCTTCAGCTGGCAAGCACACTATGCACACTGTTGAGCGCGTCAAAAAGAAGCGTGCTTCTGAACTAAA
>DAWS01000056.1:12636-15253 GCA_002506025.1 Euryarchaeota archaeon UBA111
AGAGAAAAACCAACCAAGCGCGTAAATATCCTGTTCCGTTGCACCGAGACTGGCAAAGCACATTATGCTCCATGTCAGAGAGCAAAGAAATTCGAACTTGTCGATAAATGAGGTGAATAAATGTCTGGAAATTTTATCAAAGTAACTTGCAAGGATTGCGGCTCTGAATCAGTAATATTCTCCAGAGCAACCACCATAATTTCCTGTTCTGTTTGTGGCGCCACATTAACCGCTCCGTCTGGTGGTAAAGCGAGACTCGTTGGATGCACATTGCTAGAAGCTATGGAATGAGGAGGCTGAGCCTCCATGAGCGAAATAACAAGCACTCCCGAGGAAGGAGAACTTGTTGTTGTGACAGTAAAAAACGTCAAGCAGAACGGTGTATATGTCGACTTTGATGAATATCCGGGATTAGAAGGTTTCATTTTTATTGGCGAGATTGCTAGCGGATGGGTCAAAAACATCCGATCCTTTGTGCGTGATGGGCAGCGCTTAATCTGTAAAGTAATGCGAACGAAAAAAGATGGTTCATCACTCGAACTATCCCTAAAGTCGGTCTCTGAAGAGCGTCGAAGAGACAGATTACAAGAATGGAAAAACGAACAACGATCTCTTCAATTATTGAAAGTATGTGGCGAAAAAGTTGGATGGTCTGAGGCTGAAAGAGACTCCCTCGGCGAAGATTTAGTCTCCTCCTTTGGAACTCTTTATACTGCTTTTGAGGAAGCAGCAATGAACGAAACCGCCATTATTGATGCGGGATTTGAAGGAGACTGGATTACTGAGTTTATTGAAATCGCTATTGAAAATATCATACCGCCTTTTGTTGAGATAAAAGGCAGTCTAAATCTTTCAATCAACGTTGACAATGGCGTTGATGTGATTAGAGATGCGCTAATATCAGCAGAACAATACAGCTCCGAAAAAGACGAGGTGTCGGTGATGTGTTTCTATGATGGGGCGCCTGAATACAGGCTTGTATTGAAGGCACCTGATTTCAAAACTGCCGAGGATCTGTGGGTAGAAGTGACAGACTCAATCATCAAGGTAATGGAAGAAAATGGCGGACAAGCGGCAACTTTCAGAGATTGAAACCGACTTTCTCTTAAACAATAACTAGCAGGCAACGACATGGCAAGGCAGTTATTACAACACTGCAAGAGTTGTGGTGCTTGGACACTCCAGCGTGATTGCCCACAATGTGACGCAACTGCCAACGCTGCTGCTCCATTAAAGTGGTCGCCTGAAGACCAGCGAGCAAATATTCGTCGCAAGATGTATGATGTGGAATCACCGAAATGGCCGGAAACATTGCCTGACTTACCAACCATCACTAAGGCTAGGAAGGCATTACTTGAAGAAGAGTAATGGCAGAGTCAATCGACCATTGAAATAGCCTGATATCAAACTCCGTGATGTCAAACATTATACTGCTAGTTGAGTGATATAATAATAATGAGTCTACTAATTGAGTGGCGCAATGGCAATGACTCTTTGCTAGGTGCTAGAATTTGCTTATTCTCTCTACCGGGAGTTGGAAACATCGGTAAAGCCGCTTTAGATGCACTCAATTCAACCAACGACGCAATCGAAATCGCTCGCTTACACCATACAGCGCTACCGCCGCTAGCAGTCCTTGATGAGGATGGGCTACTTTCACCCCCGCACTTGTCTGTTCGAGCCATAGAAATGAAGGGCGATAACTGGCTAATTACCATAACAGGCTCTTCACAACCATTGGAACCGAATAATCAAGGTCTAATGGCAAGAGAAATACTTCAATTATTGAAAGAACATCAGATTGATGATTTAGTCGTTTTAGCCGGCATGGTTGACGATGCACTCTCAAAAGAAATTTTTATTGTCCCAAGCAGCAGTTCGTATCGGGTTGATTTAGAATCCAGAGGAGCAACTGTGCGACGTGATGAACCCAGTTCAGGTGCTATTGGAATGGCAGCTTTGCTTTCATCGCTCGGACCAGTCTACGGCATTAACTCAGCATGCGCAATAGCCACAACAATTGGAACCAGTGGAGACATAACCGCATCCCAAAATTTACTCTTATCCCTAGATAAGTGGTTCAACCTCGGCTTAGTAATTCCTGATGACGCAAATCAAAAATTGATTGAAAAATTGAAAGATTTATCACCTGAAAGTAAAGATGATCTAGTATCTGAATTGACAAAAAGTCACGATGCTTTTTACATGTGAGGCGCCGAGAGAGGGATTTGAACCCCCGCGTCTTACGACAGTGGATTTCGAATCCACCGCAATACCGGGCTATGCGATCTCGGCCTGACTAAGCGTTCAGCGCCATAGTCATAAGCATGATGCAATACGCAGAACCATGCTGATTAGGTTTCACGGGCGTGACCATGACAAAAGCTATGACTTTGAAGATTCAGTCAAGCTACGCGATGCGTTGTTGAAATGCGGCATATTGCCATCAACAGTTGTTGTCAGTTATCAAGACCAAATTTTGCCCCTTTCGACAATTATTTCCAGTGATATAGAATTATTAGTCACCACTGTTTCTTCTGGTGGCTGACTAATTTACAATATCCAAACGGGAATTTCGGCCTATTTGTCCGCGTAATTGATTTGCCCACGCATCCAG
>DAWS01000147.1 GCA_002506025.1 Euryarchaeota archaeon UBA111
ATAGAGGATCAAGGCAATGGTGACACTGGAACTTTGTTTGACTGGGAATTAAACATCTACGGAACTGAGTTGAATATTGATCGAGATGGCGATGGTCTCACCAATTATGATGAAGATACGATTTACGGTACTGACCCTGACGATATTGACACTGATGACGACCAAATCAATGATGGTGACGAGATAAACATCTATGGTACCGATCCACTATCTGTTGACTCTGATAATGACGGCTTGGAGGATGGCAGAGAAATTCTCGTCAACAATACAGACCCATTGGATAGCGATACTGACGATGATGGACTGTTAGATGGTGATGAAGTTGATATTCATCGCACAAACCCATTAGTGCCAGACCCTGACGCTGACTCTGACACATTTTACTGGTTCCAAGACTGTAACGACACTAACGACCAAATTTACCCAGGTGCGCTCGAAGTGCTGAATTATGTTGATGACGATTGTGATGGCTTGTGGGATGAAGGTTTCAACCAAACTGATACCGATGCTGATGCATTGAGCGATTATGCAGAATTCCATGTTTATGGCACAGATTACACACTACAGGATACAGACGGCGATATGTTAGATGATGGTGAGGAAATATTGGAATACCAATCTAACCCGTTGGTTTATGATAATGATACAGACTTAGACGGTTTCTATTGGTTCCAAGATTGTAACGACAATAACGACCAAATTAATCCAGATGCAGTTGAATTATTGGATGCGATTGACAATGATTGTGACGAGTTAATCGACGAAGATTTCGTCGGCCTCGACCGGGACAATGACCAGTTAGCAGATTTGGTAGAATTCTACACGATGAACACCGATCCGTTAGACAACGACACCGATGATGATGGCTTAGAGGACGGATTCGAGATATTGACAATTGGCAGTGAGCCAACCATGTTTGATACTGATGGTGACGGTTTGAGCGATGGTGTTGAAGTCTTTGAAACTATGACAAACCCCCGCATTCCTGACTTAGACGAGGATGGTGATGGTTTCAGATGGTTTGAGGAATGTGATGACACCAATATTGCTATCAATCCTAATGCAGTTGAAATCTGGAACGGTATCGATGATAATTGTAACCAGCAAATTGACGATGGAGTAAATCGATATAATTACATTGCATTTTCATCACTAGCAAATTCAACGATTAATGCAACTGAAGACACCTTATCGCTTAGTATGGACCTAGACTTATCTGAGGCTGCAATCGAGGAGATTGGTGTTGAATTTTATTGGTATCGAAATACTACCTTGCTATCGACGAATTCTTCATTTGAAGAAGGTCCATTCAATTGCTCAATCACTGAATTTGGTTTTGGGGGCATATTGTGTGCCGGTAATGGAACCCTTGGACCGTATAACATTAGAGCCGTCGCAATCGATGAGCATGGCTCGGCGGAATACACTTGGAATATCTCTTACTTTGTCTATCACCCACCAGTTATACCACCCGACGAACAGTCAACTGTGTCCCGTATTGTCAACCTACTAACAGACAATGTAATGACGGCGCTAATTGGTTTGTTGTCTATGCTAGTAATCGTGCTGCTATCGATAAGATTACGACAAAACAAAGCCAATAATACTCCAGCAAATCCTCCCCCAGCACAGTCATTCGCACCTACGCTTGAAAATCGCTATCAACAGGAGACACCAAAGTATGCTGACGTCAAGGGCGCCCCTGACCTATCTATGTTCAACAGCAAGTGGAAGTGATTATGCGCTCATGACGTAATTCCAACCGATAATTCTACCATCAGTTGCGTCGGCTATTAGGTTGAATCTCTTATCCCAACCGTCTTCCGTCCATTCCCTTGACATATCAACCGTACAAGCACCATCAGTAGCGTCACCGATGTTAGATAATATCGTGTTTATCCCGCTTCCTGGAACGACCACCAAGTAACCCACTCGTGTTTCTGGATGATATGCTCCGGAGTTGGTAAATAACCCCTGGTCTGAAGATAGAGATGGAAATCTGTTCGAGTCGAGAAGTGATTCTTCAATGGTAGAGATATTCAGAACTTTAGGGATAAAATCTCGGTTGTATGAGACCGTTTCATCATAGCTGCCCTTTTGATCAAATTGACAGTTCTCCTGTGATGGTGTGCCCGTAATGTTGAAAGTCACCCAGCCAGCAATATCATCACTGGCAATCCAGGAGAGATTCCATTGAGTGTTGTCGCCAAATTGTTGGTCGATTGCTCGCCAGATGTAGCCTCCATCATCGATGGCTGCTACGGCTCCGGAAGCTGATGACTGGAGATATTGTAAGCAATCCATTGCTTGTTCTAGATTCATGGTTCTGATTACAGAATCATCAGGCATGTGTTCCCCATTTGGACCCCAATTGTTGAGGTCGCCATCGCTGGGTGACAACTCGTTTGCTTGGGGCCTAGCATCATATGACAGACCAAACTCCAGCCCTTTCGAACCTCGTGTCAAAGATGACTTCTGGAATGTGTGACTCATCGTTAATTCGCCGTCGGGCAAGACATAGTCGCCCAATAATTTCGTAGTCGTTGAGCATCCCTGACGATTACTATCACTGCCCGATATTACCACATTGACGGTCTGTTTGGTCGCCCATGGATTACCTTCCTCGACCAGCAAAGTCATACTTGCAGAGCCTAAGCACAATTCCTGCACGTCTTGATTTGTCGCAACAATTTTCCACATATCTGTGCTGCCTAATTTTTCAGTACCTAGAACACGCCAATCCCAGCCCAATCTAGAGCCTGATGCGCCGTCATCGATGTAGTCAGTGGCCAGTAATTCTTGCAATTCAACGGGCTGTAGTAACATTGAGAATCCCGGCGATAAGGTTTCTAATTCTCCAAGAATGCCCCCCACTCCGAAAGTCATCAAATTGCCTTGGAAATTGTCTTCAACTGCAAGGTTCCAGTCAACAGCGGTTCCGATAGATGCCCTGTCCCGCAGTTCTGTCCATTGCGTTGATACGAGATCGGCTGACCCAGTTACGCTAGCCTTGCTTGATGAACATATGTCGGAATTAAGAATAGAGGTTAATTGTCGCTGGATTGTTAAATCACTCAAGTCATATGTCGAAACAGATTCTACAGTTAACCAATCCATACCCAAGCCGCCTTTGGTGCTGACCACACCTTTGCGGTCAAGAGTCGAT
>DAWS01000039.1:0-2556 GCA_002506025.1 Euryarchaeota archaeon UBA111
GCAGAACTAGCAATCGCTCACAGAATCATCCTAAAGCCAGAGCATCAAATTAAGGGACTAGAAGCCGGGGAAGTTATTCAAACAATCCTGCGTGAAGTTCCTGTTCCAACTGTTTGATTACCAGTAAAAGGTGCTAGCCATGTGGAGTCGCAAATCAGCAATGTTGGGTAGTCTTGCTATAGCAATGTACTTGCTAGGCTTGACACTGCGAAATGAACAACTGGTAACAATAGCCGTTGTGATTTTTGTTTTCCTAACTTGGGCCGCCTTGTTTGGCGGACATGCTGATGTTGCTTCATCCGGCAGGCGAGCTGATGAATGGACCGGCGAGGAAGGTATTGCGCTTGGTAGCGTCATTGCAATGCGTAAACTTTCCAGTGCTCGATTGTTTGAAGATGGTGAACTCAATGTCACTCTCAGAATGCAAAATAACTCGCCTTTGCCAAAGATCTTGGAGGTTAGAGACCGAGTTCCTGAGGTAATGCGTATCAAAGAAGGTTCCAATTACATCCTGATGGAGTTAGGGCCAAGACGAGAGACATTCATTGAGTATACTATTGAGTGCCCGCTAAGAGGATTTTACAGCATAGGACCAGTTGCAGTGAGAATTCAAGACCCATTTGGTTTGTTCCACAAGGAAAAAGAAATGCATGTCTACGATGATTTCCTTGTATTTCCAAAGATGGAAGACCTCAAAGAGACTTTCGTCAAATCTAGGGTGCCAAAGATTTTCACTGGGGCGGTCAATATTAGGCAACCGGGACCAGGCTCTGAGTTTTATTCACTGCGAGAATATTTCGAGGGCGATTCATTTAGATCCATTAATTGGTCTGCCTATGCCCGCTCGGGTAAATTGATGGTGAATGAGCGAGAAAGGGACGCAGTATCTGATATCATCATTATTGTCGATTCAAGAGCAGTCTCTGAAACCGGTCCAGTCTCACGCAATGCACTGGTTTATTCGACTAGAGCCGCCGCATCGCTAGCAAAATATTTCCTCAGTCGCAGAGACTCAGTTGGTGTAATTGTCTACGGTGACGAAGTTGTTAGCGTTGACCGAGATACTGGTAAGAAGCAACTATATGTCATTTTAACAAAACTTGCCGGTGCAGTAGCCCGAGGTAATATTCCTCTGCAAGTCGTTGTCAACCGCATAATGCCACACATCAATAAAGGCAGTCCGATAATATTCTTGTCGAATTTGGAGGATGACCCAACAATCATTAGCGCTCTGCGAGACTTTAGAGCGAGAAACTTTGATGTTACTGTGTTATCACCTTCATCGCTTGAATTCGAATTTGATGCAAAACGTATAGACCGAACTGGGTATGAAGTTATGAAAACTGAGCGTGATGTTTTGATAGGCGAGTTAAGGGGACTTGGTGTGAATATTATGGATTGGGAACCTGATATGTTGTTATCAACAGCACTTGCTGGTGCTAGGGGATTCTGAGGTGACAGATATGACAATGAATAAACCATCAGGAGACACAAGGGTCCTATACGAAGGTAAAACAGTTAGATCTTCTGCACCCTCAAGAAAGAAGTTGGCCGGACAAGCAGGAGCAGGGTCTGAGATTCCTAAAGATGCCATTCCTACAGTTGAAATGCCGACTTTTATTGAGAGCTTATTGGGTGGACCTTTGGTTCCAAAAACCAAATTTTTGCCTCCCGATCGGATGGTCCAAAATCTCCAGTTAGGTGTCTACGGCGTGTTAGTCGCTTTATCGCTGTTAACCTACATGGTTTCACCCCCTGAAGGTACTTTGTGGTATATGTTGACTGGCAGTCTAACAATTTCCTTTATCGTTCAAATAGTCATTATTGTGATAGCAGCAGGAACTGGTTTCTGGGGCACTATGCAAAGAGACGCTAGATATACCCTAGTCAGTAATCTAATGTTTATTTTGGCCATCATGCGTTTTGCTGCCTCCAAAGTATCCCTGTCTAGCGACCCGTTCGAATTACAAGATAGTCCAGCACTGCTCAATATTTTGGTAGTCAGTTATGCTGTTCTACTGGTCATGTATTTTGAATTAGCCAATGGAGTAATACGTTATTCAATGCTAGATACCAGCATAAGAACCAATGAAGTTTATGTAATGAACCCAAAGAAGATAGTTGGAAAATACCATCGCTCTTTGGTCATCAATCCTGTTTCGGCTGCGATATTAGCCATAATTGTATTATCGGCAAATACGATACTACCGCTAATTGTCGGAATCTTTTCTTCTGACACCGCTACTAGGCTAGAGGAGTCTGTAGAATTAATTTCTGTATATGGAGTAGCACTCGGGACATTCTTTGTATTCTGTGTTGTTGGCGGCTTATTTGCGCTAAACTTACCAAATCATCTGCAAAAGTTCAGAGAAAAGCGGGCTGAGTAATATTAGACACTGCGTTTCTTAGCCACGACAGCGGACAGGTTTTCCATCAATTGTTTGATATCAACAGTGTTGGCAACATACTGAACTGATAATTTAGTTGAATTTAGATATATCAAATCAGAATAATTGGCTTCTGCTTTCTTCAATTGTTCTTCGACAATATTTCGAT
>DAWS01000039.1:2948-10241 GCA_002506025.1 Euryarchaeota archaeon UBA111
GACTCTGCTTGAATAATATTCTCTGCCACCGTCAATTGTTGCTGGGAAACCACGATATCTATTGTTGAGGGATTGGATTCTACCGACCAGCAAGTAATATTTTCTTTATCCATCTGAATAAGAATTTGGCCTAGTATCTTCCCTTGATTTTCGATGTCACCAATCTCTGTGGTTATCTTAGCGACGCTTCTCAGGCAGCCGACTGCCTTGAGTTGATTTGAATCAATTATGTTCGGACCGATTACCGTTGGCGCATTTCCCTCAATTTTTGAGTTAAGGTTCCTAACTTCAATAGGTATGCCAAAATCTTTGATCGGTATTACAGTCGTGTGGTGGATAACTGGAGCATCCATCCGCGATAATTCTCTCGCTTCATCATAGCCGAGGTATGGGATAGGCTTGGTTTCAACTCCCCAGCGCGGATTTATCGAAAGTACGCCATCAACATCTTTCCAGAGAATTAGCTTCTTTGCATCTAGTATTCGTGCGATTGCGGCAGCGGAATGATCGCTACCACCACGACTGAGTAAGGCCAGATTGCCATCCCTGCCTTCGCCAAACCAACCTGTTATGACCGGTATGCCGAAGAATGCAGCGTGGTCGAGTTTTTTGATTGAATTTTCAATATCCACACTAGCGGCAGTATCGGTTCCATTAAGGCAAATTCCAACGTCCTCGGAGCCGACAGGATGAGCGTCCATACCTTGTTTCCTTAATTCATTAGCAACAACCAAAGCTGACAGTCTTTCACCAGCCGCTAACAATGTATTGACATCAACATAACTTTCTGGATTCTTAGACAGGTTGTGTAGCGATTTGTCGATTCCAGCAAGCACTTTCGTGAATTTTTCGGCAAATATCGATACGTCAAGTAGCGGTGAGAAGCGCAGATGTTGTTTCCTCAAGTCTGAAACCAACCTTGTAGCATATCTTGGTTCATTCGCTGCCCTTAATAGTCGGTCAGTAACGCCCCATAGTGCAGAAACAACGATAATTGTCTTACTTTGCTGTTTGGCAATCATTTTAGTGATTAAATCAATGTCTGAGGAATCCCTCAAACAGGAACCTCCGAATTTGTGAATTACTACATCATTCAGAGTAGAACCCTCCTCTGAGTGCAAGATCCGCTACAGCGAATTTAGCCATCGCTTCAACCACAGCAACAGCCCGCGGAGCAAGCACAGGGTCATGCCTTCCTTTGACCGTTAGTGGCTCTTGTTCATTGGTAGCGAGATTGAGAGTGACTTGTTCTTGTGGTATGCTTGATGGGGGCTTGAAGGCAACTTTGCAGAAAAAATCAGACCCAGTGGATAAACCTGCAAGTGCGCCGTCAGGTTTCTCACCCAGCATTACAGGGTTATCCTTGCTACCACCCCACGGATTGTTATGCTCGCTACCTTTCATTTCAATAGCAGCAAAACCCTCACCAAATTCAACGCCTCTGGCGGCAGGTATTGACATCATTGCCCTAGCTAGATATGGCTCGATGCCATCAAACCATGGTTCACCTATACCCATCGGCATATCAGATATTTGTAATTCTACTTCGCTGCCCACCGAATCGAGGTTCATTCTATGGTCTTCTACTAACTTGATCATATCGACAGCAGCTTCCGGGTCTTGACATCTTATGAGTTGACAATCTACATTTTGCCATTTTTCCGGACACTGCGCTATGGGCTTTGATTTAACATTGCCAATTGCCGAAACATGTGCGTTCACTTCAATGCCCAATTTGGCTATAATTGGCGAAATTATTGCTGCTGCGGCAACAATTGGGGCAGTTAACCGGGCACTGGATGTGCCTCCTCCTCGTAGATCGGCTTTTCCATCAGTTTTCTTCATCATGACCATGTCTTGATGGCCCGGTCTGGGTTGATTCGGCAAAAATGAATAATCCTTTGACCTGACGTCAGAGTTTGATATTGAAATCTCAATGGTCTCACCGTTGGTAGTAGAATCAGTTACGCCCGAAAGTAGCTCTACATTATCCGGTTCCTGGCGTTTACTAGCGTATCTGCCACCCGGTTTCCGATTGTCCATTTGGGACTGAATGGCGTCGAAGTCTAATTTTATGCCAGGAGGGACTCCTTCCAAGTATGCACCGACGCGTGGTCCATGACTTGTCCCAAATAGGGTGAGTCGCAAGACCTCACCAAGGCTCATTTGCATCGGTATCGCTAGTTGCTAGCGGTATTGGTTCAAGAACCTGCGCAAATTATTCTATTTCTAATTCATCCGTATCAAGCGACAAAAATTTTGTCTCAATTATTTGGTCACTAGACATCAGTCTACTTAACGCGGATTTGATACGCTCTGCAGATGAGCGAACTAGACTCGGAATGATAATTACTACTGCAGGTCCAGAACCAGTTACTCCAGACGCTCTAGCACCGTTGATAAATGCATCATTGGCAATTTTGCGTCCTTGAAGGTCGTTGGTAACTGAGCATACGGCTCGACCATTTATCGTTAGACAATTCAATAATTCACCTTGCTGTAACGCAATGAGTGCTTTTTCAAATTCTTGGAACAGCGGGGCGAAGTTTTCCAATTCTGGACGGGCTTTTCTCTCATCTCTCGCAGCGATCAAGACAATCCAATCATCTGGGTTAGGTCCGGGACCAGACATTACAACCCCTGACTCTATGTCCTCGGCATTTGCATTGATTAATCTCCAACCTTTGGTTAAGCAGGCCCATGAATCATCGATAGAGCCGGTGATAGATACACCAGCATTCATTTGTGCTTGCGAAGATAAACTCACGATTTCAAAATCAGACAAATCGGTATTTGTGGCTTCACACAGCGCTTTTATTCCTGCGACGGAGAGTGCGGCACTGGACTTCAAACCCCGATTTTGCGGTATTTTTGATGCTACTGCCCAATGTATGTCGTTTGCTTCTAAGCCTTCAGGCAGGGCTAATCCGTTACTTACCCAAGCGTCTACAACAGCTGGTAAAACATCATCAGAATCCTCAAGTTGGCGTTTACTCGGTCTGTCCAGAGCTTTGACAATTATTGGTAAATCTAGTGCAATTGACGCGCCATAACCTGTCCCTGCAGCATGTAATAGGCTACATGCGCCGTGTGCTTGACCAGTTCCAATAACTGCCATTTCATACCTCCTTTGACGATATCGAAACTTGGTTGCCAATATGCCTTGAATACTGTGAATTATGGCATAATATAGAATCACCAACTGTCAAGTCCGTCACTGAAACCACCTGCCCTTCGCCTGCAACAACCCGAACGGTCTCTGCCTGTTGTAGGTATATAGAATTAGATATTTGATAGTCATTTTCCCACGAAATTCGCAAAAAAGGCCGCTTCTCTATCTTTAGTCGCCCAATTGTTGCAGCCCTTGATTCGCCATGATCAGAAACCAACATCACTTCATCTCCAGAGGTTAACTCAGCAATGTATTTCGTTTTGCCATCCGCCATTAATACATAAGAGTGTGGGGGGCCGGCATTCACCCTAAAAGGCCTCGAAGGGACATATTGTGAACTGATAACCTCGCCGTGAACAAGGGCTAGGGAAGATGCACTAGAACCGATAAGCATCCCCTCGCCGAGGGATATCAAGCGCGTTAGATCAATGCAATATCTTTCACCAATACCGCCACCTTCGATATTTACTATCTTACCCTTGGTTAATTTGATTGAATCGTTTGCCTCGATTGGCACTGCATTGCTTTTGCTTTGATTTTCCATACGTAGTGATTTTGCAATCATGCAGACTTCTATCAAGGAATCTTCTGGTTTTATGATAATAGCATCAGCACCTCTCTCAAGTGCGAATGCAATACCGTTGACATCCTCAGTGTGATTAACAACAACTCCTAACATGGTTCCGCTATCTTCGCATTCTGCAATGAGATTTTCAATAGGAATCATTTTCCAGTCGGTTAGTTCAACCACCAACCACTTTACTAGACCTATTAGTGCCCTGGCTTGATTGTAGGAGTTGCTGTCGCGAATTGCAACTAATTCTCCAACGAGTTCGCTATCATAACTGATAGCATTGCCATTGAGCGAAAATTGTTCACCATTGACAGTTAGTTTACTGTCGAAAACTGGGTGTAACTCTTCAATCGAGGGTGTTGTTCTAAGATCACACCAAACCTGCATGATATCAACTCACAAAGAACACTTTTCCATTGCCTCGTCAACAGAGCAACCATCGTGGACTATCATCGTAAGGGCTTTGGTTATTCCAGTAACGTCAGGGTGAGCAAATATTTGCCGACCCATACAAACTCCTGCTCCTCCAGCCTCCATTGATTGCTTGACCATAGTGAGGATTTGCTTAGTGTCCCCAGTCGATGGTCCGCCAGCAACAAGAAGTGGTATTGGTGCCCCTTGGCAAATAGCCGCAAAACTCTGTTTGTCTCCAGTCCATACTGTTTTCACAGCATCGCAGCCTAATTCGAATCCAATTCTTGCCGCATGAGCATAGCCTTTTGTTGCATCGTTTTTCATCAGATTGACATTTTCTCCTCTAACATACAGCATGCCTAGAACTGGAACTTGGTTAAGGAATGCTTCCGAAGTTATGTGGCCCATTCTTTGGAGCATTGTTGATTCTTTTTTGCTACCAATATTGGCCTGAACTGATACTCCAACTGCACCTCGCATTATTGCTTCGTCAACGTCACCAACGAGGACTTTATTGCTGTGATTTTTGCCACCATGTCTGGTTGATGCAGAAAGGTGAGCAATCATGCTAGTTGCCGTTCCTTCACACAAATGGCTGTATTTGTCAACAACTCCTTTGTGAGCAACAATCACATTAGCGCCACCGGCTATTATTGCGGTGATTGTTGCTTCAATGTTTTCTAGCCCAACGCAAGGAAAATCTGTTACTCCGTGGTCAATTGGAACCCATACGCCTTTGCCCTTGGGCAAAATCTTGGCCATCACATCCTGCTTTCCCATATTAATCGCTAAAATCTCCTATTTCTCAATACTTTGCATACGGAAAGTTCGACTTGAATAGCCATCGTGCTTGGTAATCATCCACCATCCTTCAACCGATGCTTCAAAAGACTAGTTCGCTATGGACTACACAATGGAACCGGTCACCTTGGTCGCAATGGGCGCCTTAAGCGGCGGTTTTTTGTTTGGAATTTATTACACTCTAATCCGCAGTGACGCTAAATTGAATATGCGTCCGGGGATGTCCGCTGAAGGATTACGCCAAGACACCGGAGCACCAAGTTTCGGTAGAACTAAGCAGGAAATAGATCGCAAACTAGCGATTGTTGAAGCAAGGCGTAGGAGAGCGGAACTAGTAGAATCAAGGCTTGCTGCACAAGAAGCAGAACTCAGAGCAGCAGAGAATGCCCGTAAACTGGCAGAAGAGGCGGAATTGGAGCGAATTCGTCGTGAAGAGGCTAGACGCCGTGCTGAGGAAGCAGAACTCGCCCGCAAAGAGGCTGAAGAACAACAGAGAAAAGAGCAAGAAGAATCAGAACGACTTCGCTTGGAACAGGAATCAAAACTGGCTCACGAACGCCAACTGGAAGAGGAACGTCTAGCCAAAGAGCGTGAGGAGTTGCGCCAAGCAGAAATGGCTGCTGCCGAAGAGCAAAGATTAGCCGAACTAGAGGCTGCCAAATTGCAGGAAGAAATGGAATCTAGAGCTGCAGCAGAAGCAGCAATGGCTGAGTTGCAAGCAAGACTCGAACGAGAAGGAGCAATGACTGGGGATGTGCAAATATCCTTGATGTGGGAAAATTTCAATGATTTAGATTTGCATGTCGTATGTCCCTCCGGCGAAAGAATTCACGGCGGCAACAAGAAATCAGAGTGTGGTGGAGAACTAGACGTCGATGCAAATGTCCGTCCAGAAACCAAGAAACCGGTTGAAAATGTAGTTTGGCCCGGTGTAACTGCTCCTCCAGGAACATACCAAGTATATGTTCATCATTACAAAAAACACAGAAAGCGCCGCACTAAGGATCCAACAGGATTCCAAATTATTGTTAACAATGCTGGCGATTACCGAGAATACCACGGTGATCTTACTCACGGTGATCCGATAAAATTAGTTTGCCAATTTGATGTCCCCGATAGGGCTGAGCAGTCAGAAAATGCCAAACGCAGTTTGGAAGAACAAATGAGACTAGAGGCAGAGGAATCTGCACGGCTTGAGGAAGAGCGGGAAGCTGAAGAACAGCAACGCCAAGCAGACCTTGCTGAAGCAGAAGAGCAACGCTTAGCAGAATTAGAGGCTGCTCGCAAACAGGAAGAGCTGGAATCTAGACAAGCGGCAGAGACGGCAATGAAGGAATTGCAGGCACGGCTTGACAGAGAGGGAGCTCGCTCAGGGGATGTGCAGATTTCGTTAATGTGGGACAATTACAACGACTTGGACCTACATGTTGTGTGTCCATCTGGCGAAAGAATTCACGGCGGTAATAAGACTTCAGAATGTGGCGGCGAGTTAGATGTCGATGCAAATGTTCGCCCAGAAACTAAAAAACCAGTTGAGAATGTTGTTTGGGCAGATGAAACTGCTCAGCCAGGTGAATATCAGGTCTATGTTCATCATTACAAGAAACACAAGAAGCGTCGAACCAAGGACCCAACAAAATTCAAAGTTATCGTCAATAATGTTGGTGAACTTCTCGAGTTTGACGGTAAACTATCTCACGGTGACCCAATCAAGTTAGTTGCTCAATTTGACGTTCCAACAGCCGAAGAACGGCAGTCAAAAATTGACGCTATCCGAGCAGAAATGGATATACTGTCCGGTAACAATAACGACACCACTGAACCAGAAGTTGAGGTTGAGTTTGACGACGACCAAGACAATTGATTAAGACAAGATATCTGTTAGTCTATCGTCGTCTCTAGCCTTTTTTATTGACCTAGCGATTCTTCTACCTGTCGACATTCTTTCTTCATTGATGTCAGAGTATGGTGACCCGCCGATGAATGGGTTTGACCCGGCGACTATCCTAGCACTAATCTCGAATACTTTGAATTCAAGTTTATCGGTCACTATGGTCTCTAGGCAGAAAGGCCCAATCATGCCTCTGCTTTCCTCTTCCAAAACAAAGGATTCTGCGATTGTTCCCTCTGCCATCTCGAATGCTCTGGGCAGCAAAGATTCACGAATCACAACCGGTTGATTACCAGTGACAACAAATGAGGGTTCGAGGCTCATTTCTCGTAAATCCCTGAGCGAACCTAATTTGTAAAATTCATCGACATTAGACTCATCTCTCCTATCCATCGAGAGTAGTTCTAGTCGGCCAAGATTTCTTCCAGCATATTTTCCTTT
>DAWS01000039.1:10630-14246 GCA_002506025.1 Euryarchaeota archaeon UBA111
TATCGGCAACCTAAAACATATTCTTGGATAGTAAACTCCTCTTCAATGTCAACGTTCCGTCTGAAGTCACGGTAGTCTCGAGCAATAAAGTATCCTCTGCCACCTTTTGCTCCAGCATACTTTACGATTACAGGTCCATCTATATCGTGTGGATCCTCAAGCACTTTGGGCATGTCACAGCCACCTGCTTCAAGCCAATCTCTTTGTCTTTGGCGGCTACTTTCCCAGTGCAAAATACCACGATTACCAAATGTGGGAACTTGCAAATTCTTGAAATTTGTTGAACCAAGATACTCAACCAGAGAACCATGGGGGATAATGATGACGTTTCGCTTTCTGAACCATTCTGCGTAGTCTAACATCTCTCGATAATCTTCTAGAATAAGCCACTCGTCAGGATCAGCCCCTGGAAAAGCTTGGTAGATTTTTCTCCGGTTTTCTCCAACGGCAATACCCAAAGTTCGGAAGCCTTCTTTTCTCGCACCGTGCAGAATTTGTAGCGACGAGTGCGAAGCAACGACACCAATTGTCAATTTGTCTTTGTCGTAATCGGCGAGCCAAGATGCCAGTGTATCCTTGTCTACGCCCATGTCGACTGGTCCAGTATTCCCTCTATGAGCATTATGGCGTAATCAACGAATATATGCACAAAAAGACCCATAAGTAATCATCCAGATAGACTATTTACCGATAAAAATCAGTGAAAGTTCAAGTCTTGTGTTATCATCCATTGTCCATGGAAGGGCGGAAACAGCCGAGTAGGATGACTTATGGTAACTATCTCAGGTTGGAAGAGATGCTCGACCTACAAGAAGGGCCATCAGACTACTTTCCAAAACCATGTAATGACGAGAAACATTTCATCATAGTCCACCAAGCTTTTGAACTGTGGTTCAAATTAGTCATCACTGAGTTGAAGCAAGTGCATACATTGATGAGTACAGAGCATATAGACGAGGATTCAATGCCGAAAATAGTTCATCACCTTAAGCGCGTGTCAGCCGTCTTCGATCTAATGTCGCAGCAGTGGAAAGTTATGGAGACATTGACTCCGCAAGATTTCTTATCATTCAGGGACCGTCTTGGTACCTCGTCAGGATTTGAATCTTGGCAGTTGCGCCAGATAGAAATTATTCTTGGACTTGAACATCAGCAAAGAGATGCGGGCATGGACCCGCTCCACCATATGCAAAAACTCCAGCAAGAGGGAAAAATTTCGTCACAGGTTCTCGACGAGTTCAACACTGCTTTAGAATCGCCATCACTAAATGAATTACTAAAAAAATGGCTTTACCGCACTCCAATCAACGGTTCCTTTGTTGATGACAATGATGATCAAAGCATGGTAAGTGACTACATAGAGAGCCATCTATCGGCTATGAACAAACACTCTGAATCAGTAATTGCTCACTTTGAATCAATCGGCCACGGCGACGCCTCCAGTTTGCGTGGTCGGCTCGAAAAATCGGTTTTGAGTGCCAAAGAATTTCTTTGTCCGGGTGGAAAAGTAAATCGGTCTAGAGCAGGCTTATTATTCATTGAATCATACCGCGAATTACCTCTATTAGCGTGGCCAAGAGTGTTGATTGATTCTTTTGTCGAACTGGAAGAAGCTATTTTGTTGTTTAGAAATTCTCATGCTAGAATGGTTGAAAGAATGATTGGCAGACGGATGGGGACTGGGGGTTCCAGCGGTGTTGATTACCTAGATGCGACGCTAAAATACCGGATTTTCGTCGATCTGTGGACTGTTAGGACAATCCTTGTTAGACGTGACCTGTTACCCGATGTGGCAAATTCCGAGTTTTACGGTTTCAACTCACAGCGCTGAATCATTCTTCGTGCGGGTCGATATCGATTGGGATGAGCTCATGTTCATATTCGTATAGAGCGATTTTTAGTGGGTCCAAAACATATCTTACAGATGCTTCCTCGAAGCCGTATAATGAAATCAGTTCATCTTTGAAAGCTTCTCTTAAGACTTCTTCACCGGCGTAGAGTGGCGCACCCATTCCTATCTGTAGAGCCCTTGCTCCAATAATTCTAGCTCTCTCAAATCGGGTGTGTAGACGAATTGGCTTAACCATGACAATCACTTCGACGCTCAGTCGTATCCAACGCTAATAGCAGGTGTTTTTGAAACTAACCCCAATTACTCTGATTCATCATCGACTTGTTTTTGCAGTCGACGGAATGAAATTAATGCCGGCATAAGACAGAATAATAGGATGACGAAAGTGACAATAGCAGCGTCGTAACTACCGTCGTGGAGCAGCAAGTCGCTGAGCGGTTCGTCGCTTAGTGTTAGTTCTTTGTCGCCAGTTGAGCTACTTGATAGAGATTTGAGTGACTGTGTTTCATCAGATTGCAAGATAAATATCAGTCGGCTTGTTGAGTTGCTGACCCAATCTGACATGTCTAATTCACGTTGTTGATTATCGACCGTAATCATGCCGGAAGCAGTGTTGTTTAGCAAGCGGTCATCAAATTCATGTTGTATAGGCTCCAGTTTCCAAATACTAAGATTGTAGATAGATGAAGTATTCCAATACAACACATTGTTGCTAATCGACAGATTATCGATACCAGAGAAATTTGCTGTTGACCCTGCAATGCTTTGGTTTAATTCTGCGCCTTGACCTGCCCCAGTCAGCAAACCATAACTATTTATTACAATGGATGGGATGAAAATTAACCGATATTGGTTGGCAAATTTCGCACTGGAATGGTTGAGATAGTTTTGGTCATTTATTGAAGGGTGATGATGTATCAATGCTAGTCGTTCAGTGTTAATAGAATCAATCATCAATTCTAATGATTCGCAGGGCTCACACCAATCGGCGCCATAATATTCGACTAGGGTCTCTGCCCTGACTCCCTCACATGTAGCACTTTCACATGGATAGTCAACAAAGAATACGTCTAAAACACTCGAGTCTTCACTACTGACAGGATAATTCTCTGCGTTGCTTTGTGCGCTTATTGCTGGAGCAACAATAATGTTGCACAACATAATTATCAACAAAACAACAGAGTATTTATTCGAACCACTGGGCCTTGATTTCATAAGGCATGTGTTCAAAAGGGGCACACTTCTCCTATAACCCATGGAGGAGGCTTGGTGGCGACGCCCTTCAACATTACCTCTTTTCATCCTACTATTCGCTGTCCTTATCATTTCATTTGGTGGAGCAATCAGGATACACGATGCCGGGGAGTCTTGCCCTGATTGGCCGAAATGTTTCGGCACCTATGGATTCGATATATCTGAGGAGGAACAGGCGGCGTATTGGGAAGAGAATCCAGACGAGATAGATTCGAGAGGAGCAGATCATCGCTACACCGTCTTTGAGATATTTCTCGAATGGTTTCACCGTGCCTTAGTTGGTGTAATCGCCATACCAGTCTTGCTGAATGTAATTGTTGCCAAACGTAAGATTGACTTCTATGGCAAACGTAATTTTTACTCAGCCGTGTTCATTGCTATTTTGCTTATCATTCAAGCGATTGCTGGCGCAGTTACTGTATTTTACGATAATGCAGACTGGTCCGTAGCACTACATCTGTCACTTGCTTCGATATTCACCGCCTCGATTCTGTGGCAATACAAACTCAC
>DAWS01000039.1:14645-14861 GCA_002506025.1 Euryarchaeota archaeon UBA111
AAAAAGTTTGACTTAATTGCGCTATCAGTTTTGATTCTCTTGGTCTTGGGAGCATGGGTTTCATCTACTGCTGGCGGTCAATATAATCAATCATGCTCTGTCGGTTTTCCAGATGCTTGGCCTCAGTGCAATGGTCAGTTTTTCCCTACTTTAGATAACTCGGGAATACTTGTCCAAATGATACATAGAATAGGAGCATTGTTAGTAGGTGTGGTA
>DAWS01000033.1:0-176 GCA_002506025.1 Euryarchaeota archaeon UBA111
ATCAAATCTCCGACCATGCTGCAACTTGCGTTACCACCCAAATCATAGGTAAGGTGTTTACCTTCAGAAAGATGAGCCGAAACGCTCTGCTCAATTGCTTTAGCGATTTCCAGGATTTCGGCATTACCGTCTTTTCTTCCCAACCAGTCCATCATCATCTGAATGGAATTTACTGA
>DAWS01000033.1:601-4205 GCA_002506025.1 Euryarchaeota archaeon UBA111
CCCTGCCATACCCATACCTCCTTGCAAAACTGAGGCAAGATCGGTTGCAATATCACCAAACATGTTTGAGGTCACAACAACATCGTAATGCTCAGGAGTTCGGGTAAGCCATTGAGTAAATGCGTCAATATAGCCGTAGTCTGTGGCAATATCCGGATAGTTACTTGCCACGCTGTCAAATGTTCTCCTGAACAACTGGCATCCCCGGGTAACGTTGCTCTTATCGATACACGATACTCGACTAACACCATCTAAGGGTGCACCATTTCTTGTCTTGGATATCTCAAATCCCATTTTTACTAGCCTTTCTGTGCCGTGTGAAGAAATTGGCCTTGGGTCATAGACTACCTCGCCGTGTAAATCTGGGAATTCTACTTCCGGAATGGTATATTCAGGTAATCCTTGTGCGCGATTTGAGGCCCTTTTTAGTAGCGAGTGGTAAAGTCCCTCAGTGTTCTCTCGCAGTATTGTCATGTCGACCATTTCAGGCTCCCATATTTGCCTGAACTTACCGTGAACTTTGTGCATTACTCCATCAAATAATTTGACTGGGCGGACATTGGCGTAAAGGTCTAATCCCGATCTCAAACCTAAAATGACTGAACCACCGGCAAGATCGCCATTAGGCAAATAGGCACCTGGATGACCAATAGCGCCGAGGAATATCGCGTCTGCCTCATCGCGGCAGAACTCAAACGAGCCCTCGGCCCATTCCTCACCGGTTTCTTGGTAATTTTGACCACCACAAGCAATCTCAGTCAATTCAAACCCAATATTGGTATTTTGACTGATTGTATCGAGAATTTTTCGGGCTTCTAAAGCAACTTCTCGCCCTGTTCCGTCGCCAGGTAGTATCGCAATGCGGTAGTCGCTCATGATTAGTCCACCAGCCACAGGTAAATGAACGAAACTGTTTGTTTCGGCAGTTGAAAAAAGCGTTATACATCTCACATTTATAAGTCAACGACATGAGGTTCGCAGCACTTCGATTACATGTTCGACAGACGGTATCGTGTGATTTTCTAATGGAGGAGAAAACGGCACGGGAGTATCTAATGCTCCGATAACGCAAGGTGCTGATTCAAGATGATAAAAACAGGATTCTAGAATTCGACTTTGGATGGTATGTCCAAGGCCTCCACTCCACTGGCCTTCTTGGAGGATAACCAGCCTTCCGGTGCGAACCACTGATTCGATACATGTTTTGGCATCAAACGGAATCAGGGTTCTCAAATCAATGATTTCTACCTCGATGTCGCTATCTGATAATTTTTCAGCGGCTTGTTTGGCGACATGAACCATTGCGCCCCAAGTAATCAGGGTAACATCTCTGCCACCCCGAATAACCTCAGCTTTACCGATCTTATACGAGCGATTCTCAGCGACTGCAGTGTTGACAGACTCTGTATCGACTTGTTGATTGATATTTTCTCCCCAACCAGTCAAACCACCACGTAATCCGTATAATCCGATGTGTTCTAACATGATTACTGGATCATTTATTGCCGCAGCTTCGACAAGTAAATCATAAGCATCTTGTGGTGTGCCAGGGGCCAAGACAATGATTCCCGGGTCGTTGGCAAACCACGATTCAATCATGTTAGCATGAAACGGACCTGAACGAGTTTTGGCGCCCAATGGGATTCTGACTGTCATTGGACAGTCTGCACCCCACCGCCATCTCAACATAGCGGCATTATTGATGAGGGCGTTGAATCCGAGAGCTGCAAATCCGCCGAATTGAATCTCAACCATCGGCCTCATACCCGACAACGCCGCACCAGTTCCGGTATGAACAATCACTGCCTCACACAAGGGCATGTCGACTAATTTATCGTCATGGCCAGCGTTTTTCAGCGCGATATTCATGCCAAAAGCACCAGCGACTTCCATGTCCTCACCGATAAAGACGCAGTCATCACCGTAACGATTGGCAATATCGACCATTGCCTGCTGAATAGCTCTTGCATATGTCCAACCACCTTTTTGTGCATAATTTAGTGTCGTCTCGCCAACATCTAACGGCGATGGTCGATGTTCTACGGTGCTGCTCTGCATTCGACTAAGGTGATCTTGATGGGTATCAGCGTCACTAATACTTGTAACACCCTTAGTTACTGTTTCGGGATTCGGCCATTCCATTGCAATGAGTTTTGCTCTGTCATCGGCAACGAGATTTTCTTCCTCTGCCTCCATGGCTTCAATGACTCCTTCGTCAATACCCAGGTCGAGCATCAATTGTCTGTGTGTTGTTATTGGGTCCTTTGCAGACCAGTAATCCAATAATTCTCTATCGACATAACCCGGTGGAGTCCCCGTTTCACTGCCTAAATACAAATCATCATGGTGATGAGCGTGACCACACCCTCGCATAGTCTCAACATGAATTAGTGTTGGACCACCACCTTCTAAGGCAAATTCCCTCGCACAGGCAACGCTAGCATACCAAGCTGCTGGATCAGACCCATCAATTGTCCAACTTGGGAAACCCATGGCTTTTGCTTTGTCCGCCCAAATCTCAACTCCGGATTGGTTAACTGGTGCTGTATCTAACGCGATCTGATTGTTCTGCAAAATGTATGTTATTGGAAGTCCTCTTGTTCCGGCTAGGTTTAGTGCTTCCCAAAACTCACCGGATGACGATGCCCCTTCACCGATGCATGCAACATGAAATCTCGCCAGTTTTTGCTGCCATGCGGCAAATGCCAAACCCGTCATTGTGGCGCTAGCAATTGGTAATGGTGCTGTTGGCGGAAGAACTCCGACATGCCATGCACCTATGTGTAAATCTCGACCGCCTGAATCTTGCCAACCGCCGTTTTGATTGGAGCCAACCTTGCCGAGATTTGCTGCCATAACTCCTAGCGGCGTATCACCCATCGCCAATGACAAACCTACATCTCTTATCATTGGAGCAACTAAATCACCACCATATCCGGAACCGGGTTTTGCTGAGGCATCGGCATCCCGGTCGGTATCAAGCGCAGTCGCCACTGCGACCACGGCTTCTTGCCATGTTGAACGGAATCCTTTACCACCAAACTTACTACCGTCTGGAGTTTCTATACCATCGGTAAAGATCTCTTTTAGTGCTTCATCCATCATTCTAGTTCGAGTCATATTTCTCTGCCATTCTAGACGGTGTTCAACAGTCACTGACATGTAGTGAGCCAGTCGCCTGAGCATAAGCTTCATGTCAATTAAAAAATGCAGGTTGCGTCGTTCAATGAATGTATCAAGATCCCTTCTTGGTATCACTTCAGCATCTTTTTCATTGACCATTTTTGATTCAACCTGTGCAGTAAGTGCATTGCTTAATGCGGTGATGAAATGCGTGCAAAATTTGGCCCATGAAGGGCCCTCAAATTGTTTATTTGCGGAGTCCATGACGTGATCCCACACATCTGAGACAATGCCGATTCTAGCGTCATGCTGCTGAGCAACGAACAACAAAACCTCACGCTTAGCGGCATCAGCAAGCAGCGGCTGAGTGAATTGCAGTTTTGCTTTTGGCGACCAACTTGAGCCAAAAATTTCCGGTAATTCGCCCTGCGCCATAATACTGCCAAATGAAACTCCCATACAAACTGAACGATGTCATTTA
>DAWS01000145.1:0-726 GCA_002506025.1 Euryarchaeota archaeon UBA111
CGAATTAATCGACTTTACAAGATTGGCAGATACAGATGAAAATGATTCTATCGCAGTGACGCCGAATATATGGATTCATGATAGTTACCGCCCATCTTTCGATATTAATGAGTGGTTACTTGGAAGGATAGATTCTGGAGGCTTAGAAAGTTTGGTAGAGAATCCATGGAATGGTGTCGGGTCTCAAGGGCCGTTTTTACAAACTGGTGAAACCTGGACAAAGCGATTGGTTCCAAATCAACAAGAAGATTTTGAAGTTGTATTATCGTTTCCAGCAAAACCTGAACCATTTCTGGTCGACGACCTCCGCCTAACTATTAGGCTCTCGAACGGAAATGTTGCGGCCGGTGAGCTATACAATGAATCTGGCTATTCAGGCATATTTTCAAGCGAGGATTTTACCAATTTAACTGCACCAAAAACAAATGAAACAAGCATTGGAGTGAAAATACCGGTTACAGAATTGGGTAATATCGAATGGATAGACCTAGAGGTTACGGCAAATTATGTTGCGCCCGGTAATAGCCAAGGTACGGTTGGTGTTGATGGCGATAGTGTGGGTTTTGCTATTGCGGCAAAAGGCGTGATTCGTGACTCGATAAATTGGGAGGACTCGGACGGCGATGGTTTGCCAAATGCAGTAGACATGTGCCCAAACCAAAGTTCCCTACCATACGATGTCGATGAAGATGGTTGTCCTGATGACAGTGACAGTGATGGGGTTGT
>DAWS01000145.1:1122-1436 GCA_002506025.1 Euryarchaeota archaeon UBA111
TGTATCGATGATAGTGATGGTGATGGAGTTGGCGATAATTTTGACCTATGTATAACGGCGGTATTGGATGATGATTACCCAGTCGATGGGTTAGGTTGTCGCCCTGTAGATTCAAAAATTCAGATCATTGAAACTGGGATTGAGGGTTTAGATAACAACATTTGGAGACAAAATTTACGAGTTAGTTGGGAGATTAATGATGGCGACTTTGACCCATACCTTACTGGTGCAAGGATAATGATTAATCAAACAGGAAATACCTCGTTCTTCCCGATTGTAACCTGCACAGCCCATGAAATTATTACAGAAAATGG
>DAWS01000145.1:1820-3171 GCA_002506025.1 Euryarchaeota archaeon UBA111
CAATTTTGCACTGCATGTGCAATACTTCGCACAGAGTCTAAATTCTTCGCCCGAAGCAAATAATGACATTGTATACTTGGATTCGCAATCATACTTCTACGCCGAAAACCAATTACAATTCAATGACAATCGCATTAATTCCGACGCTGGGTCAGCAAGTACAACCAGAGCTTTTGGTTGGGGGATAATTACCATTTTCTCTGTGGCTATAATCTTGCAGAGGCTGTGGCGGGTTTTGAAGGAAAATGAAAACAATGAAGGCAAGGATGACTTTTCTAGTAAAGCGCCGTTTATCGGGTATGAAAACGAATGATTGCGGGACATTTATGCCAAAATTACCTATTTAATTCCTGAATTTCCGCAAGGTGAACCTTGAAGTTCAATGTCGTTTTGGCCTATATATCCCCAAGGGGATGGTGAATGAAATGAGTGACCGCCTTTATGTTGGAATTGACCTAGGAACGTATCAATCTACTATCTCATCAAGTGCTGGTGCAAGCCACACAATTGAGACCATTGTAGGAAGACCGAAAGACCCAGTAGCGAGAAACTTTCTCGGCCGTGATGTGCTATTTGGCAATGACGCTTTGAAAAACAAACTCGCCTGCAACCTATATCGCCCAATGGCGGCTGGTGTTGCTCAAGACGATGAGGCCAATCTTGCGGCGGCCAAAGCATTCGTTTCGCATCTCTTGGAGACCGTAGATCCTGAAGAATACGACGAAGTGTTTGGAGTCATTTGCTCACCAAGTCACGTTTCCTTCACCGATAAATCAAACCTTGTTGCAACTTTGAGAGGTCAAGTTAATGCAATTATGGTCGTTACAGAACCATTTGCTACCGCATATGGTATCGAAGAAATCGCCGGCTCTATTGTTGTCGATATCGGAGCAGGAACTACTGACATTGCCCGCATTCACGGAACATTCCCTTCGGATGAAGACCAAATCACTATTCAGGAAGCTGGTGACTGGTTGGACCTTGCGTTGATGGAATTAGTCGAAAAGAAATACACCGGTGCACAAGTAACTAAAGACATGGTTCGCCGATGGAAAGAGGCCTCGTCATATGTAGGTAAAGATGTCAGAGAAGTGATGGTAGAATTATCTGTTGAAGGTAAAAAGCAGGTTGTCGACATTGGCGACTTAATTGTCGAAGCATGTGAAACCATAATTCCTCTGATTGGTAACGCAATCAAGAAAATAGTCGCAACCGCTGACCCAGAATATCAGCCCGTCTTAAGAAACAACATCATTCTCTCTGGTGGCGGATCTTTGATAGACGGTATTGCCGCCAGAATGGCTGAAGAAATCGCAGATATCGGTGATGTAAATGTCTGGTGTGTTGAAGA
>DAWS01000145.1:3582-3722 GCA_002506025.1 Euryarchaeota archaeon UBA111
CTGACGGATTTTTGGATAAGGTCAACAATACGGCCTGATAGACCCTAAATTATTGGGAAAGTTCAAGAGTGGTTGATTACCGATAGGCGTCGTATGACAGTCGGCTCCTCGTCGCCCAACGGAATAAAACGCGTTGGTGA
>DAWS01000145.1:4098-7047 GCA_002506025.1 Euryarchaeota archaeon UBA111
GAACAACTGGTTGAAGAGGTTCTAATCGCCTGGGATGAACTCGCAAAGCGTAATGATGAGATGGTCACGGTAAAACAGAGATTAAGGGTCCTAGAATTAGACTTAGCCGAGCGAGAGGATATGGTCGCTCCTGAAGTTGCTAGAATGAATGATTTAGAGACTGAATTGGAAGAGAAAAACAGCCAGTTAGTCCACCTTGAAAGGCTATTGTCAGATGCAAGACAAGATCTTGCTGCTCAGCAATCTTCGTTATCCCATGAAGAAAGACTCAAAATGGAAGATGAGGTTGAGGCTTTGCGAATTTTAACTTCGGAACAGGATGAAGTAATTGGCGAGATGGAAGGCAGAATCTCCCAAATGGTCGAAGCTCTTGAGAGAGCTGCTGATGCCGGACTAACCTCAGTAACAGCGGACGAAGTTAGAAGCCTAAAGTCACAAGTTGATAGCATGACAAAACAGTATGAGGTGGAAGCTTCCGCCAACAAGGCTCTCGAAGAGGAGCGACAGAGACTCCGAGATATCGCTGACCGATTGCGTGGCCTACTAGATGCTCGCGATAATCGACTTACAGAACTCGAAGAGCAATTAGAAAGAGTCATGCAAGGGCCCCGCTCAGTATCAGCAGAGCATGATTATCTGGTCGAACAGATTGAAGAATTAAAGCGCCGGCTACTGGAAAGAAATCGGGAATATGAATCCCTACGTCGCCGGGAACGACGACTACACAGTGATGTCTTTGAGAGGGATGAGAGGATTCAGCAAATGTCTCTTACAATGAGTGACATAGAAGCTGCGCTACAAGATAGAACTGCAGAACTAAGAGAGTTAGAAGATATTAGAGAAACAATGTCAAATGAGTTGGATTCTGTCCGCAGAGGTGAGCGTACAAGAGAAGTAGTCGGTAGGGTATTCGCTGATTCCTTAACACTTGTCCGTGGCCATGACGAGCGAGAGATGAAGCGAGAAGCATATGCAAATTCTCCAGACGTTGAGCGAAAATTATCCACGCCTGACTTAGACGATATGGCAAACTTAGCCGATGGGGGTAGAGTAAACCTTGATGTCGAAGAGACGGTTATTGAACCGGGTATAGAGGTTGATACAAACCGACCTGCTGCACCAGGAGGAAGCGGCGACCCTGTTATCTTCGAGGACGAAGACTAGCCCCCAATGTAAAATAATTTTCTCGTGTTAATTGATACAACAATTGATAATCTGAATTTTGTGCAAACATGCTGTACAGTTAATCCCTGTTAGGCGGGCGCTAAATGGACGGTTTTCGATTCAACGTTGGTAAACTAGTGATGTGTAATCTTGGCGAGCAAGGATGGAAACTTGGCCGAGTTATCGCAATGAATTATCGAGAAGACCATTGGGCACAAGATGAATTTGCCCCTTATCAAGTCGCCCTCGAGGAGGATTACTCGTTAATCTATGTCCCATTAGATGATGATAGGTATTGCCGAGAAGCACTCAAAGAAGACTTGAGAATAATAGGTCGAAAGGATGCCTTAGCAGAGGATATTATTGAACTAACGGACAAGAAAAAGTCGGTAGTATTTAACGACCAACTTAATTGTCAGAATGGTGATTTTATCGATTATCACAACCACCGAAATGGGCGATGTCAGTGTTGTAACGACTGTCCCCAGTCATGGACCTATGCCGAGTTATACAGCGAGCATTACCGCTGTGCAGCGAGAAATGATCTAAAGGTTACTCGTTATGAAATAAATCTTGGTTGTTACAGACCGGGCGACTCGGTTAACTTCAACCCAGATAATTTGATTGCAGACGCTGGTGGTTTCCTTCAGGCACCAACATTAGTTAGACTTCCCCCCGGCCTAACTTTCGGCGATAGTGGTTCGTTGAAAGGAACTATCTCTTATGACCCACACAGAGAAGAGCAATATGATGTCAATTTCGTTGCTGTGAGCACTAACAGATGGCAAGATACGGATATTGGAATCATAAGATATGAAATCGCCCTAAACATCGAACAGAATATCTGCCCCCGAGAGTTTAATCTTGAGACATTCAAGAAAGTGCAACAAGATGCTCGTAAACGCGCAAAAACGCTCGTTAATTCGCTAAGCCAGACCTGGATGTCATGGGAACACGGACGACTAGATAATACAGATACTTGCAAACAAATGTGTGAAGATTTAGCCCAATTAAGACAGTTATTGGAACTTCATCCGCGCCTTGATAACGGGAAATGGTGGGGTAATCTCGGTGGTTATCACATGAACGTGCACAAATTGTTGGAAAACACCCTGTTTGAATGCGAGCTATATTTGGGCTATGCGCTTACCTTCGGAGATGATGAGGTTAGATTCTATGCCGAACAAAACCTCCAAGGTTGCTACAACAAACGACTACTAGAAGCTGCAAGATTCATGTGGATTGATGGCATTGAGGCCATGCTCAGAGAAGAATGGTCTTATGCAATCAACATTTTCAAGCTAGCCGCTGAGAAAAAAAGTGGTTGGGGATGGGCTGTTAACTATGGTGACATATGGCTTAGCCAGGCTGTTGCGACGATCATCATGTCAGTGCAGGACGACGGTGGCCACGGGGATTCTGAATGGTTAGGTAAAGTTGGAGAATTGATTTTGAAATGTGTTGAGCGCTCCGAAAAGTCAGGTGTATTTGACTCCGATGGACACCCCTGGGCTAATGAGATTCTAATCGCGTTAGATAATTATCAGCAAATTAAATCTGACAATAATTCACTAGACAAGTGGCTGACTAATTTCAAAGGTCGTACTGTTTATTGGTGCTCGCAGGTATTAGCCGGTATGGCTCCCTTTCCCCCACGTCCAAGAAAGCGTATTGCTCCCGTGGAGGAATTGATTAAGCGAATACCCGGACATATTGCACCGTAACATTCCCAGTGGGTGATATTACTGCCCCTTGGAAAATGCAATTAATTCATCGATTGGAATA
>DAWS01000054.1 GCA_002506025.1 Euryarchaeota archaeon UBA111
CGATTAATTGCTCCAGAGATTGCTTCTTCGGTTAATTTGCCACCAAGTAAACCTTGGATTGCGGCAATTGTTAGTTTGTGTTCTACAGCACTACCATTCGGATATACATTGGTTGTACCGAAACAATTCGTTACCTCAACAGTTTCGATTATACCTCCGTATTCTTGCAGTTGCAAAGCAATCAACATCAAAGACGACTCGCAAGCTCTGATATCCCAGCCTGTCACATCAATGAAAAAATTCTTGGTTTCCTTAGTCACAGTTGTGTGGTCGCCATTGATGATTGGAGGGAATGATAATACATTGTTTTCTGCATCTAAAATTATCGGATATCGGTCGAACTCAGATAATAAGTGGGCGTATTCAATGCCTTTAGGATGCTCTGCCATTATCTCCTTAATTGACATAGGTTCAGTTGCGGCTAATGGGGTAAATTTGGTTTCGCCACTAACTGCTTTGACGGTAAATGGAGGCGCTAGTTTGGCCAAATCATGGACACCTATTGAGGCTCTCTTACGACCTCTACCCAGCGCGAAGTGAAGTTTCTCTTGGTGGTCCATTAATGATTTAATGAATTCATCAGCACTAACCCCGATGGATGTATAATCAACATTTCTAACTACAGCACCTAATATGACTGGTCTAATTTCTGCTAAATCTGGTTCGACATTGAGCGTAATTTTCCCTTCTGTAGTAGTGATTGAAGGCTTAGCTGGTTGGCGGTGGACAAAGTTTCTGATGGCCCTAGTCAAGGTTTCACCGGAGAGTAAATCTGGTCGATTTGGGAAAATTTCAATGTCGAGTGTCTGAGCATCACATCGATCTATGTCGGTTCCAAGAAGCGGTAATTCATCAGCAATCTGTTCGACATCATGGTCAAGCTTGTGTTGCGCAAGCAACTTTGCGATTAGGTTCTGCTCTACTGAGATTGTTGGCATTATTTCACCTACCTAGCAAACCAGTGTGGCAATGGGCGCTCATACCCTGTCAATCGTAATCCGCTGACAGCAGCGGTTTCATAATCCAGCGCACGTAGGTTCTGACGGCTCAGTGCGTCGATTGATTCAAGGCCGAGTCTTTGTAATGTATCCGCAAGTTCTGCGTGAATTTTTGACAACCATTCTACAATCTGTTGGTAATCTTCGGCAGGCACTGTTGAGCATACAAATTTTAATCCGGCCGCGCAGAGTTTTGCCACGTCTTCCGCATTGGCTGAAAAGCCAATTGATATACCTGATTCAGTGTAAGTGTTAGCGAGATTAGACTTATTGCTACGCCCAATCAATGGCAGGCTTGCAGCTTCCGAAATTCCGGTCTCGTCTTCAATAACACAGATCGAAATGTCAGCATTGTGGTATGATGAAGAGGAGTGTAGAGATTCTATCCGTCCAACACCATTGGAAAAACCGAATGGTTTCTCAATACCAACAAGAGAGCGAATCGCAACTAACATTCCGTCTATTTCTTCAGCATTCATGCTAGGCATGTTCATCATATCGACTACCACTCCACCACAACCGGTCAGTGCGTCTGTGGCGTGCGTCAAGTTGTTTACATTGAGAGCAAGAAAATCGATACTACGAGGGTTTTCGTTAACAATAAAAGGCTGTTTTTCAACTAGCTTGGAGGGGTTTTTTTGCTTGTCTGCGGAAAGAATTTCACCGTCTTGCAGTATTGGGAAGAGCGGTAGTGGCAAGGCAATTGGTGTGTTAGTTTCGGATCTTTCACCAAGTAATGCGACGGTGTCGCAAGTTGCGTATGACATATTTCTCGGGCTGTCCGCCGGCACTAGTCCAATCATCGATAGGTCGCCTGCAGAAACAACTTTATCTTTAGTCAAAAAATTGTTCGAATCGCTTGATTCAAGGCACACCGAATCATTCGGAATTTGAAAGTTATCATCATTTATTTCTTTATTTAATTTGGTTAGTTCAGCTTCAGTGATTGGTCGCAAAACCACGCCATCTGGTGGATTTGGACATCTACCGTTGACAATTATTTTTCCACCGGTCATTCCAGCACCGGGGTCGTTGCCAATATCGCCATCAACCACAATAATTCCACCACGCATTCCACCGCCGACACGCAGCCCAGCATTACCTCTTACAACTATCAGTCCACCAGTCATACATGACCCTAAGTCATCACCACATCCATCTAAGATAGATATCTTACCAGATGCCATGGCAAATCCGGAATAATTGCCAGCACTCCGCTCACAGGTGATAACATTTCCATTATTTGCGGCACCAAGGAACGACCCTGAATCACCTTGTATGTTGAAACTGCCGCCTTTACCAAATGCCGCAGTCCATGATCCTAAGGTTCCTAGGGCCCTTATTTTTGCTCCCTCGGGGATGGCGGGGCATAACCCCAACTCACCATTTTTTGGTACAGGGTCGCCAGCATTTGTCCAGCCTATTCGTAAAATAGCATTTTGTTCTGCTGCAACCTCTAACTTAGGACCCAACTTGTTGTTGATGTTAAATGAGCGAGTCACAACATCAAGAGCATCCGCCATGAAAGGTGGTCGTAGCAGGATAACCATATACTCTTCTTTGACAGAAATACTACTAACCGGTTTTTGTGATGATGGATTCAATACGATTTGTTAATAGATATTCTTCGGCATCATCGTTTTGTGAGAACATGGTGATTAAAGTTGCAATAAACGGATATGGGACAATTGGCAAACGCGTGGCAGATGCGGTTGATGCTCAAGACGATATGGAAATTGTAGGTGTCACTAAAACTAGACCTGCGTTCGGTTGTGACTTAGCGGTGCGAAAAGGTTACCCAATTTTTTGCACCTATGATGACCAAGATAAAATCGACGCATTCGCTAGCGCAGGGTATGACTGTCACGGCGGTCTGAGCGACTTGCTAAATATTGCAGATATTGTAATCGATTGTTCGCCCGGCAAAGTCGGTGCCAGCAATCTTGTTAAGTACAAATCTGCCGGGATAAAGTGGATATTTCAAGGTGGCGAAAAGCATGCAACGACTGGTATGTCTTATACCTCATCAGCAAACCATTCAGCCAATCTCAATGTAGAGGGGACGCGTGTAGTTTCTTGCAACACAACCGGTCTGTCAAGAACACTAGTTCCTCTCTACAACCACTGTGGTTCCCTCTCTGTAGAATGCACTATGATAAGGCGGGCAGCCGATCCCGGTGATTCTAGCAAAGGACCCATTAACGCAATCAAACCAGTTTTGAAAGTACCATCGCACCATGGACCGGATGTCATGACGGTGAAACCAGAAATTTCAATCAACTCAATGGCTGTAGCGGTGCCAACGACAATAATGCACGTTCACGTCATAGTTGCTCAATTACCAAGCGGACATGGCCTCACCACCGAATCAATTATCGATATGTGGTCGAAAGAACCAAGAATTATCCTGATGAGTGGTGCTGAAACAGGGATTACAACCACTGCTGAGGTGATGGAATACGCTCGGGACATCGGTCGAAAATGGGGTGATTTACACGAGATTTTTGTATGGCGAGACGGTGTCAAACTGGAAGGTGACACGTTGTATTATTTCCAAGCCATCCATCAGGAATCAGATGTGATTCCAGAAAATATTGATGCAATAAGGGCTCTAATGGGGGCTGAGGCTGATTGGCGAGCTTCAGTTGCTAAAACTGACGACGCAATCGCAAGATACAACAATATTTTATGAGCAATTTTCCCACATTTGACGGTTGTTTTCAAAAAGCAAGTGGATTTCCCCCAAGTATGCTGCAGCCGAGGCAACTCATTTTTGGGGTAGTTCTCATCCTCGGAATATCATTCTCTCCGTTGACACACAGCGAATTCCTGTCTCCAGATTTTGACGTGGAATTGTCCGTGGAAGATCTGACTCAAGTCCATCATGAATATGCCGAATCAAACTGGTTTTTAGCCTCAAGTGAAGATGTCAACGGAATTCATCTGACCAAACTAAGCGGTGATTTCACCATCGCCCATGGTTCGTTTAATCCACTTGCTGAAGCACCGCCACAGGTCCCTGAAACTCTACAAAACTCTGCCGACTTTCAGCAGACTGGGATGAAGTTTATACAACTCAATAATTATGATTACACTTGGCTTTACAACCTCGAGGTTGAAGGCTATATCAGCATCCTGGATGTGCTAGGTGATGGTAATTTCATGATTAGAATATTGCCTGATTTATCGATGTCATTATCCAAATTAGATGATTCACAGCACGTCAGGTGGATTGGCGACATGCATCCTGGTCACCGAGTGCATCCTCAGTTAACCAATGGTAACAGCCACAATACTCTAGCGATTGTCCCGGCGAGTGATTTGGCCTCTGGAGGCTATGCAGAACTTGCTCGCGACTTGATTAGTTATGGCGCTTATGATGCGTGGTGTGGAATTACTCTTTGTCAAGTGCGATTAGACGATACATCGGTATTTATTCACAA
>DAWS01000128.1:0-5047 GCA_002506025.1 Euryarchaeota archaeon UBA111
TCTGTTGCGGCGATTCTAGCCATGATACTCGGGTGAAATTGGTGGTCAATAAACTTGACATTATGGTAATTATTAAGCAAACCATTCAAACCGTAAGTGAAACTAGCACACTCTGAGCGGGATATGGCTGCAGAATTGGATGTTTCTGGATTGCTGTGGGCAACAGCCATACTTTCCATACCAGTAGTAATGGCATTACCGATGAGGTTAGCGTGGAGTTTCTTCATCGGCGTTGGCCATGAAGAATCACAATATCGCAACTCAGTGCGACAGATTATTGATGCTGGTAGACAAGTATCACCCTTCAGAACAACGCTAAATGATATGGCACGCAGTTTGAAAATAAAACCCTCTAAACAACGCCTCATCGAAGCAGACTTATTTCACCCTCTGACGTTGTCGCACTTTTTGCTTCTCCCTGCATTGATTATATTCCCACTTGCGGTCATCATGGCACTACCGATTATTATCATTGGTCTACCGATTCTAATTCTAATCGAATACCTCTTAATCAGGAATAAGTTGCTCATTTTTACTCTGAAGCAAATGGAAAAAATTCTACATTGGCAAGTCATTCACATCCCAAAGCCACACCGTGGAGCGATTCAAAAAGCTGGTAAAGTTAATGAATTCTCCAACCATGTTATCCACTTCAATTATGTTCCACAAGGGGCATTCCTCGGATTGTTCGCATGGCTCATCGTGCACTGGATCTTCAAACTAGATTCAACCGCATTAGAGTTAATCATTGCTTCTGGTTTGTATATCATCATGCTCGGTATACTTGGCGTCCTAAACACCGCGTTTGAATCTGATCTAGTGTTTGTCGACCCTGCTAAAGGTCGATTGGTCCCAGTGGACCAATGGTTAGAGAGCATCCTTAAGCCAGTTGTAGGAATAGGATTACTATTCCTAATCGGCAGAAATCTGTTGGACCAAGCAAGGGATGGAAATCCTGTAGTATTCGCTGGAACAGTATTATTGCTACTTTACGGTGCTGCTATCGTTGGTATAGCTTACAGATGGGGTTACTCTGTTTGGCGTGGTAGTAGAGTCAAAGATGAATTTGAAGCACAAATTGTAGATAATTTGATGCCTCTTTCTTACGACTTAACGCGAACTAGAGGTCGTATTGAATTCATTGCACAAATGTCGATGGATGAACGGATTACAGTAATGAACGAAGCCCCGACAAAACAACTAACCTTTGCTGACTTACAGTCTCTGCCGCCAAGTAAAAACCGCGGCATTATACCGAAAAATCCACTGAAATAAATTACAACCAAGGGATGTCTTCTGGGACTTCACCGAATAGATTTGCTGGTAATGCAACCTTTATTTTCGACACATAACCTAATTGTGCAGTTGTATCATCTTGCCACTTTTGATAATCTGCAAAATCAGTCATCTTCAAGATTGGGTTATGTTGCATGTTCCATGCTAATGTTTCCATCTCTACTCCAGGCGCCTCGTGACCTGTGCAGACAAGTAAGTCCTCGGACAGTTGGGACATGACCTGCAAAGACTCCCAGTGAGCGTGCATTCTCCCACTTGGGAGATCGTCCCTCCCTACGCCGCCCTCACCAGTGAACAGAAAGTCACCAGTGAACACATGCTTGGAGGTTACTACGAGCATTGAATCCTCAGTATGACCGGGAACATGATGGAATCTTATTGATTCATTGCCTAACATTAGGACAGTTTGTTCATCAACAAATTTTGTCACACCCAGTGACGGCGTTGAATGCCACATTACGTAATCACAACCGAGTTGCTTTGCGATAGTAAAACAGCCTGTTATGTGGTCGGCATGAGTGTGGGTCGCAATGCACATTTCCAAGTTCAGCCCCATATCAGAGACTTTCGCTAAGTATGTGGATACATAGTCATACACTGGGTCGATTAACGCGGCTTTACCGCTGGCTTGTTCATAGATTAGGTAGGTCTTTGCCCAGCCAGACTCATTGAGTTGGAGCATCTGCATGTGTCGCACTAGCGAGATGTAGTACTTCAATTTCAGTGACAACAAATATATTCTTAAGCATTAAACGAAATGAGTTTTTGGCGATTTTATGAGCCATCCTGAAACGGTTGTCTATCTCGAACACGACGGCAGGGTGCTGCTGGTAGATTCGGATGGCCATGGGCCGCAACTTCCCGTCAAAGGTCGACAGGATGTATCCCCAATACTGAGGTTTCCAACACTTGCTGAAGTTAGTAGTCAGGGCATCATATTTGAACAGAAAATGAAAATCAGAATTAAATTCTCAGATGGAGAATATTGGGTGATCAAAGGCTATCCAAAAATCGACTGGCCGTCCGAATGGGCGTGGAAGGATAGTATTGTTTCAGACAATGGTGTTCACCCAATCGCAAGAGAAGCAATCTACCGAAGCATACATCGCCTGGTGTCCAAAGTAGTCATCAAGAACAACCAAAATGAGATATTGATGGCCAAAGTTAACCGTGGCCACTTTTCGGGATTTTGGACATTACCGGGAGGTTATATGGATCACGACGAGCATCCAACCACTGGTTGTGTTAGAGAGACACTGGAAGAACTTGGAATTGCTATCCTATTAACCGATGATGCACCGGTAGTTACTCAAAGAATATTCAATGATGAAGGAGTTTCATTCGTTTCATTTACTTACCAATCAACATGGAATGGTGGGCTAGAAGATATGAAACTACTTGAGGAAGAGATTTCAGATGCGGCGTGGTTCAGTAAAGATGAGGCCTTAGAAAATGCGGTTTCTTACTTCGATTCAGAAGCAATAAAACATCATGGCTAAACATCTAACAATGTTCTTGCAGCAGAGAAACTATCCTCTAATCCCTCTGGATTTGACCCCCCACCCTGAGCAAATGTTGGTCGGCCGCCACCGCCACCAGAAATATGAGTAATGATTGATTGAAGAATCTTAACCGAATCATATCGCTCACTAGCAATAGTATTCTCTGTGGTAGCCACCATCAGCTTGCCTCCACCATCCTTCGAGCCGAGAATAGCGAGTGTTGGATTATCAAAATCTAGGGTCAATTCTTTCAGCATTTTCGACATATTCTTTAAGCCACCATCGGCCTCCATTATGACTATTCTTACGCCATCTTTAGAGAAACTTGAATCGTCACTTCCGGATGTTTTCAACCGAACAATTTCTGCTTCCAACTGTTCAATACGTTTTCTTTGGTCTTTCCATTCATTAAAGAATCTCTCAGCAGTCTTCGGCACATCGTTGATGTTGACACCAAAAACTTCACCGGTTTCTCGCAGCAAACCATCCTGGTCTCGAGCATAATCGAGTGCTGCTTGACCAGCAACGATGTGCAGACGTTCCACGCCGTCCTGGACTGCTGTTGAGCGAACAATCCTGATAGAACCTATTTGGCCTAACTCATCATGATGCGTACCTCCACAGGCTTGAACGTCATGGTCAGAAATTCTCAGCACGCGTATTGTGTCACCTTTTGGAGCCCCACCTTGGTATAGATCAAATCCGTGTTTCCTGTCAGCATCCTTGCGGTTGAGGATGGTTTTTTCTGTCTTGTGAACTTGGACAATAACTTCATTTGACATTTTTTCGATAGCATCTAGGTCTTTTCTCGACAGTCTGTTGTAATGGGTTATGTCCAAACGTGCAGATTCCTCAGCCTTGTTAGCTCCTGCTTGGTAAATATGTGGACCAAGAATTTTACGCGCTGCACCACCGACAATGTGCACCGATGTGTGGTGATCCATCAATTGTTTCCGTCTATTCCAGTTTAGAGAACCATGTACTAAGTCACCATTATTCAATGCAGCATCGGTAATGTGAACGATATGTTGACCCATCTTACGAGTATCTAACACACGGCAATGAACTGAGTCGGTTGACAATGTTCCATAATCACCCTCCTGGCCACCGCCCTCTGGGTAGAAGCAGGTACGGTCTAGAATTACGCCGTGTGTTGCGCCATCGGGCAGGCCATCGTTACTGAGTTCGATGCAAAATAACACACTTGCATCAAATTCAAACTGATAAACATCGTCATAGTATAGAGTATTGGTAGGGGGAAGGCTTGGCAGGCTACTGATTAGTTCAGTTTTCTTAATCTCCTTTGCCGCATCTCTTGCCATCCGTGCATGTCGCTGGGCTAATTCTGCAGTGAAGCCAGTACGCAGTGACATTGCGGTCCAACCTGATTGGTGCGCAAGTGAGATTGCCATCTCAGGAGCGATGCCGTGTGAGTCATTTAATGAAAACAGTAATTCATCATCGATTGTATTGGCAGTCTTTTCTACATTGGCAAGCATAGTCTTGATTACTTGTCCACCCTTGCGCAGCATCTCAACATACTTTTCCTCTTCCAGGCGAAGAATTGTTGCGATGCCATCATGCGTCTGTTTCATTGTTTTATTGCCTAAATTAACCTCAATGTGATGCAAGGCTAAATCTGCAAGGGTAACTTCAATGCCAAGTTCATCACGCATTCGCAAAGTCCTTCTAGCCAACATTCTTGCTAGGTAACCTGCTTTCGCATTGGATGGAACTAAACCATCACCTAACATATTACATAGGGCGTGTAAGTGGTCTGGAATGGCGTATATTCTTGACAGTGGGTCTGTAATTGCGCTGAATTGCTCTAAATCAATAGCTATTCCTCGCTCGCTTAATTTAGCGATGAACATATTTCTGAGTTCATCCCCGTCAACCCCAACCTCGATGTTCATGATGCCGTTTAATCGACTCATTTCTCCAAGTATTTTGTCCAGATTAAGTTCGGGCCATTGTTGGGTTATGTTACCAAAACTCGATAGTTCCTTTAGCCATGCTACTGTCTCTGGATAAATCGCCTCATAGATTGTTGGCGTGCCAGCAGCCGCCCAACAGAATCGCTCTAGTCCATATCCTGTGTCGATTATTTGCAATGGCATTTCCTTGTAACGTTCGCCTTTGATTTCCACATCGCCGTCTTCTGCTTCTTCAAGATTCATGAAAACAAGAGTGGCTAATTCTAAACCACCAACAATAACCTCGACTGCCGGACCTGCATTACCGCCACC
>DAWS01000128.1:5427-7701 GCA_002506025.1 Euryarchaeota archaeon UBA111
ACAGTCAGCATTTCGTGACAGTATCTAACACAATCCTCCATCCAGTAATACATCTTCCCCTCATCTGGTCGGTTGAATACATGGTGTGCCATCATCTCGAAGGTAGTTAAATGACGTCCGCTGCGTCCCACTGCATCAACATCAGTTAGCCTAATACACGGTTGTGAAATTGTCAATGGATTTGCCGGTGGATCGACCATTCCAGATGTAACATGGGGTTGGAAATCAGCAATGGAAGCAATAGTCAAGTGAATATCATCCCGCCACCGTGCTAGTATTGGGTAAGGGTCGATTCTTGCATGGTCTCTATCCTCGAAAAACCCAAGAAATGCTTCTCTCATAGCATCCTTGAGTTCTTTACCACGCATCGAGAAGCCGCTTATGAGTGGGTTGCCGATGAATGTATACTCATCCTCACTAGTATCACCACAGGTGTCTCGTTCGCTGTCAACTGTCCAAAACCAAAGATTGGTGACGCGGCACTGCTTCCTTGCATAGCCGTTATCATGGAAGACTGCTAAATCAATTGGAGCCATGACCATTAACCTCACCTACTGGATAAATCTTCCAGTATAACACAAGACTTGAACCCTGCGACTATATCGTAAGTTTACTGGTAATCCTCAAAGGTAAACAACTGTACCGGGTGTTATGGGCGATGAATGGCGCAGGCATCTTCAATCTGAAGAAGATGGCACCATCAGAATCAAAGCCCACGGTAACATGAAAGTAGATGCGAGAATTGTTACCGATGAAAATCATTTCAATAATCACATCGATGACCGCGGCCCTGAACAGTTGGTAAACGCAGCAGAAATACCTGGCATAGTTGGTGAAGCATGGGCTATGGCAGATTGGCATTTTGGCTACGGCCTACCAATTGGCGGGGTAATCGCTACTGATATCAACCACGGCGAGAATGGCGGTGCCATATCGCCCGGTGCTGTTGGTTTCGACATAAACTGCGGTGTCAGGGTTCTTGCTCTCGAAGCAACTGTTGATGACATTCCTAACATTAAGAAGTTAGGTGGCAGAATGGCGGGAAGAATTCCTGCTGGTGCATCTGGTAAAGGTGGATTGGATATTGATATGCCACAAATCAGAGCACTAACGGAGGGTGGGGCGCAAGCAGCTGTTGAGATGGGAATTGGTTTTGATGAAGATTTACCCGCTTTGGAATCAAATGGATTGTTGGAAGTTGAAGATGCGACACTTTCTAATCGTGCATTAGAGCGTGGACTACGTGCACTTGGGACCTTAGGTAGCGGTAATCATTTCCTTGAATTGCAATCTGTTGAGAAACTTGTCGACGAGGAGACTGCGAAACACTGGGGATTGTATGAAGGGCAACTATTGGCTATGATCCATTCAGGTTCTCGAGGATTAGGACACCAAGTATGCAGTGAACATTCTAGAAAATTAGAACAAAAATACAAGCGAACGACTGATGGTTGGTATGCAGAAGAGTATGATTTTACCCTGACAGACCGACAATTAGCCTGCGCTCCAATACACTCTAAAGAAGGTCAATCATACTTGCAAGAAATGAATGCTGCTGCAAACTTCGCCTTTGCTAATAGAAGTGCCTTGGCTCACCGATTGCGTGAGGTATTACGCCTTGAAATGGGCGTTGACGGCGAAGCCAGAACCCTATATGATGTAGCCCACAATATAGCAAAAATAGAAACCCATATTGTTCATGGTAAAAACTGCCAGTGCGCAATTCATCGAAAAGGCGCAACCAGAGCCTTTGCAGGAGACAGTGGCCATGTGCAAAATAATTTCCAAGGGACTGGCCAACCAGTTCTAGTACCAGGTGACATGGGAACTGGATCGTGGATTATGGCTGGTCCAAAAACGGGTCAGAATCAGGCCTTTGGCTCGTCTTGTCACGGTGCTGGCCGGGCCCTATCAAGAACCAAAGCTAAGCAAATGATTGATGGAAAAGCGCTCAAACAAAGACTGGAAAATTCCGGGATTAGAATTCATGCTTCAACTCCAAATGTTTTGTCTGAAGAAGCACCAGATGCTTACAAGGATGTCGATGAAGTCATTGAGTTGACTAACAGAGCCGGACTTGCTAGGCCCGTAGCAAGGATGACTCCAAATATCGTCATCAAAGGTTAATCACATACAGAATTTGGTATGTGACTGACCTGGAATCGTGGGAGCTGCACCGGTGTGAACACCATCTGGCTCTTCACATATTACACTCAGTAAGGTATTAACCAAATCTTTCAGTTCATCGACCTGAGTTTGCAAATCCTTCATTCG
>DAWS01000128.1:8107-8619 GCA_002506025.1 Euryarchaeota archaeon UBA111
GGTAAAATCGATTATTAATCTTTGAGGATAATTTTCTTGGTAAACTGCTATTTGTTTAGTCAATATATTTGACGAAGCGTTATAATCATCATGCAAGTCGGCAGAAATACGCCACTGTGGCTTAGGGGTATAGCACCTCATTGGTAATGAGGAGGTCGCGAGTTCAAATCTCGCCAGTGGCTCTTGAACAGCACACGCTTGTCTAGCCAAGTCCAACTAAAACTGATACTCATTGGCGCCGAGAGAGGGATTTGAACCCCCGAGGGAAGATCCCACGCGATTTCCAGTCGCGCGCACTACCAGGCTATGCGATCTCGGCCTAACCCTGCGGTGGCTATTCTCCGTTTAACATTCACGCCCATTCTTTTCGACTTGAATTAGCGAAAATACTCAAAGGTGATTCGACTAGCGTCAGCCATGACCGAACCGTCAGGTGAGTCGACTGAGGCTACTGATGGTATACCATTTCGATTGCGTGATATGGAATTAGTGGTAAAATTTGGTGATATTCA
>DAWS01000128.1:9023-26539 GCA_002506025.1 Euryarchaeota archaeon UBA111
CTAATGTTGGGATTTGGAATCTGTGCCTTCCTGTTAGGGGCAATCTCAGCGGATATAGTGTCAGGCGGTGATTCATATGCAACTGGGATGGAAGGTTTGACAGGTGTTGGGTCCTTCTCATTCTTCCAGATTCTATTATCAGCAGTTGCCTGGGTTGTATTCCTGTATTTTGTATGGGTTGAGTTCCCTGTAATGCGCGTGCACTCGATTACCATGATGCTGATTTGGAATGGTATGGTATTTGCCAATGTGTTTTTCCACCAGAATAATCCAACCTGGCCTACAGGTATCGCCCTTTCAGATATGATGTTTGGAACATTAATCATGCTCGTAGTGATATTTTTCACATACTTTTTCTGGAAAGCGGTTAGTGATACCAGAGATTTGCACGTTCAAGTTCATCATGTACATGAGGATGTGCGAATAATGGAGAGGGACATGTATGAACATTCTCTTGGCGGCTGGGGATCAATGCTTTTTGTCTGGTTCAGCACCACATTTTTGTCTGCTTGGTCGGGCGTTAACTTCGTTGCAACAAGAAATAATGAGGCCTACTTTACTTTGATTGTGCATGTTTTGAGTGGAATAATCGTGGTCCCATTGATACTGATGATTATCTGGTATCCGCAGAGAATGCTTGGAACAACAACAAAGATTTCAACTTCTGCAGCACTGACTGCAGAAATTGAGATGAGTCAGGGCGAACTGAAGATAACAACTGAGGCAAAATGTCCGGAATGCAATGCTCCTGTGACAATTAACATGGCAATGGACGGGCAAGTCTCAGTGCCGTGTCCTGAACCAGGCTGTGAGGCGAGAAACGGAGTAATCGGCACCATCTGCGCAGGTTGCAACAAGGAGTTTCCATCCAGGTTTAATTGCCAATCTTGTAACACAAATATTCCATATGTTGATACCATTCCTGATTCGGAGGCTTGGTGATGTACTCTCATCTACGCGAAGACTTCCCCACCTTGCGTGGCGAAAACTCTCCGTCTTACTTGGACAACGCTTGTGTGACTTTGAAGCCAGACAGTGTCATAGATTCGATTACTGATTATTATCGAATGTATCCCGGCTGTGGCGGAAGGTCAGTTCATAGATACGGTACACAGGTATCAAAATTAGTTGCCGAGGCAAGACAGTCAATTGCCAAGTTTATCAATGCTAACTCGGTCAACGAAGTTGTTTTCACTAGAAATGCAACTCATTCACTTAATCAGATAGCTAAAGGACTATCTTGGGAAAAGGGTGATGTGATAATCACTGGTGACCGAGAACACAATTCAAATCTAGTTCCGTGGTTACAACTTGCTGAAGAACAGGGTATAGAGCATAGAATCGTCAAATCAAATCCTGATAACACGTTTAATCTTGATAATTTCGAGCAGTTGTGTGATGAGGTTGGTGACCGTCTAAAGTTGGTTTCATTATCACATATTGGAAACCTTGACGGCGTTTCAGTGCCGATAAAGCAAATCGCTAAAATTACTCACCAATATGATGCTCTGATGGCTGTCGATGGTGCACAGTCAACACCACACATGCGTGTTGATGTCCAAGATTTGGGCATCGATTTTATTGCATTCTCGATTCACAAAATGTGTGGGCCATCAGGAATGGGTGGATTGTGGGGCCGCTATGATTTGCTTGATTCTATGCGGTCTATTCAATCGGGTGGACAAACTGTTGAGACATCACATTACGACTCTGTTAAGTGGGCAGCTCCCCCGTCGAAGTTTGAAGGCGGTCTAGGGAATTTCGCAGGCATGATTGCCAGTGGTAACGCCATTGATTATCTAAGTAAACTCGACATGAATGCAGTCCACGAACATGAGATAAAGTTGAATAAAATCATCACAAACAAAATCAAACATCTGGATGCCATTGAGATAATTGGTCCGGAGGATGCTCAACAAAGAGGCGGTATATGCTCGATTTTGATGGGTGATTTGCCGGCACATGATATCGCTATTTTACTAGATGAGGCTGCTAATGTTATGGTTCGAAGCGGTCAGCACTGTGTCCACTCCTGGTTTAATGCCCGGGGGCACGTAAATGGTTCACTGCGAGCATCAGCATATTTCTACAATACAGAAGAAGATGCGAACCTATTTGCCGATACCTTCACTGAAGCAGTGGAAGCATTTGGTTGATTATTATGGACGAAATCTCTGATTCAGTTATCCCCAACCAGATACCTAATGCAACTCTGCTTGAGCATAAAGATACGTCACGCCGAACCCTGGTAATACTTGTCGGAGTTAGTCTTGTGCTAGTATTCTCAAGCGCATACTTAATTGAAGTTTTCAAGGAAAACAACCCATTTGCGCCCCGACCAACTGGAGATGCTCTAGTTGCCCAAGAAGTGTATAGTGAGTTAGTTCAAATTGATGAGCAATCCCTAGATGGAAGCGGTGTGAAGGTGTGTATCGTTGATTCTGGCATAGACCCCAGTCACCGAGACTTATCAAGGATGAATTTAGTTGCTTGGCGGGATTTCGTCAATAACCAACAGGATCCATACGATGACCAAGGACATGGTACTAGCATGGCTGGCATTCTCGTTGCGGACGGCTGGATGAAAGGAGTAGCCCCGAAAGTGGAACTTTACATTGCTAAAGCATTGTCCAGTAATGGTTCTGGCGATGATGGAGTAGTTGCAGATGCAATCGATTGGTGCGTCGATCAAGGAGTACACATAATTTCGCTATCACTTGGAGGCGCACCTGGACTTATCCCATTCAATCCATTCTCTGGCAGAGATTCTGGAGATGCAGCCGATGATGCAATCGACCAAGGAATTGTTGTTATTGCCGCAGCAGGAAATGACGGTGGTCCCGACGATGACGGCGATGTTGCTCATCCATCCAGTGAGAGATTAGTTATCTCTGTAGGTGGGGTAACAGAAGACGGCAGTCACTGGAGTGGATCATCTATCGGTGATAACAACGGCAACCTATTCCCAATTATCTTGCCACGCCAAGACCCTCATAAAAAGCCGGAAATTGTGGCACCTGCCAAAGGAGTACCGGTAATCAATAACGAGGGAACTTGGTCGATAGTCGATGGAACCTCTGCAGCAACGGTATTTGTTACTGGAGCTGTCGCTCTATTGCTTGAATCTAATCCAAGTCTCGCAGCGAATAACTCGTCCGGTTCATCAGACACCATTATTCAAATCAAGGAAGCACTAATGAATACAGCAAAACCACTACCCAGTCAGGATGGACATGATGATAACTACGGATATGGGATGCTACAGGTAGAAAATCTAATTGCAGACTTTTCATGATTACTTCTTGAGAAAAGTCACAATTGTCCCCTCGAAGACTGGAATAAATGCAATGTAGTAATCCTTATGACATACTTTAATTAAATTCATCCAATCATTAAATCCGTCGACTAGTGCCATTCTTTCATCATCACCCTCATCAACATCTCCAGTCGGAACCATCGGTTCAGTCGTGACCAGAATACCATCTGAACTCAACAATGGCAAACTACTTTCAATCGCTTTTGCCATTGTTTCTGGCTTATCATCAACTATTATCACATTGTAGTTAGTAACTAGGGGAGCATCGCCGCCATCTAAACCGCTAATTGTTGCCGCTTTCCATGCCATCGTTTCAGCAGCTAAAGTTGGCAGTTCTCCAACTTTAATAGTAGTCCAATTTGATGCCTCATATCGATCGATTAAGCGCTTAATGATGACCGCAAATTTGTTGCCTTGTTCGACAATATCATACCTAGTAGGCCTGACTTGGGTCTCGAATAAGTCCAGTAACCATGCAGCACGATGGCCTATTCCTCCACCAACCTCAAGCACATTTTTTGGATTGATTCGATAAATTCCATCACGGACCCGCCGAATGACTGATATTGGCCAAGTAACCAATCCCATGTGTTGCAATTGCTGATTGATATTCGCTGCAATTTCGGGTTCATCTCGGGGCAAATCTGCCGGTTTACCAAACAAGTGTCCTAGTAGTTCTGAGCGGTTAACAGGAACTTCTTCACTGTCGCTCATGAAATACCCAGTTACCTGCGATTGATGAACTCTCGTATGGTTATTTCTTCCGATTACTTGAAACCTAATAGGCACTGGGACGGCTGATACCATGACTGCTAGTGACGACAACATGGACCAAGAAGAGGTTGTCGAGAATGTCACATATTGTAGTGAATGTGATGATTATTCTGAGCATGAGATACTCAAAGAACGTAGCATAGGTTCAGGGAGGGACCTATTGCTAAAATGTCTTACCTGTGCAACAATTTCGAACATGCAAATTAGAGAGCCAAGGTCGATTAATGTGGCATTCATACTTACCGACGGACCTCACTCTAAGCGAACTGAAATTGAGGTAGACGATGATGAACTGTTCAACATTGGCGATGTCTTCGAGGACGACGATATGCTGTGGTCAATAAATCAAATAATCGACAATGAAGGACGAAAACAATCCTCGCTTCACCCGGCTGAGGTTTCGGTTATCTCCGCTCTTAGAACCGATATGGTGCGCGTCAAAGTAACCGCAACTCGTGGTGAATTCTCTGACTCTTCCTCGATGCTTGTTGATTACGGTACTAAGTTTACTGCTGACACAAAAATCGATTATGAAGGCGAAGTTTGGCGCATAAGAGCAATACACACAGGTTCTGGTAGAACATTAAGAGGTACTGTTGAAGCACAAGATATCAAGAGAATATACCTACATGAGCCACCAAACCCTGAGCACTTTGAGCCAAAAACACCACGAGAGAGACGACAAGCTTGGAAAGAGGGCAGACTTGGATACAATCCAAATCCGGAAATACCGAAAGAAGTCACAAAGAAAAGGGTGACTCCCAGCAATAAACGCAAAAAGAAACGACCCAGAAAATAATCATGGCCGATTCGTCCAAGGCATGAGGAATGCCTTAGCCACTTGAGCGCCCACAGTTGGATTCTCCTGAAGCCTTCTAATGCTATACTCATACCACTTTTCGCCGTACGGCACGTAAACTCTTGTCTTGTGTCCAGCGGCTGCAAGTTTCCGCCTGAGTGGCCCTCGCACACCGAGTAACATTTGGAATTCATAACCTGGACCTTTACCGTTTCTAGACGGACCGGCATTCTTTCGTGGATCTAGTTTACCGGGACCCATGCCGTATGATTCAAGTGCCGATAATGTATGGTCTATCACTGGCTTATCATGTGAAGCAACTGCACAATAAGCTCCGGCAGCTAGCATCTTGTCTATGCTGGCGTTTGTAGCTGTGACAATTTCTGAATAACCTGTGTGTGCAATGTCTTCTGGCTCTAGATAAATTCCTTTACAAATTCTATAATCAGCAGCTGGACCTAACTTTTGCTCGAGATAATCGATATCATCAAGAGTTCTGAATAGCCGTCCTTGATACACGGTTCCAACGTTTGATAAACCCTCACCATGCAGTTCAACAACGCAATCAATTGTTGCTTGAGTAACCCTGTGGTCCTCCATATCCAAGCGGACAAACATATCGTGCTGGGCCGCCAGTTTGACTAAATTTTTGATGTTAGTGTAACCTTTTTCGGGGTCAATTAAGAGGCCAAACGCAGTTGGTTTGATGCTTAGGTCTGAATCAATATCGTGCTCAATGATTGCCTCAATTAAGTTTGAATATTCATCAAAGAAATATTGCGCTTCATCCATAGTGGAAATCTCTTCACCTAAGACATCAACAGTGAAGCAAGCGTTTTCTTTGCTTAGTCTCTGCATTACCTTAATTGCCTCTGGAATTGTATTCCCTGCAACATAGCGGCGTGAAACCCATCCGACAAACCACTTTGGCATACGGATGGTCATGGCCACGACAAGTCTAGAAAACCAGCCCGCCATTGTTACACCCAATTATTCCTCGGTTAGGAGATTGATGAGGGTTGTGATTATTTGCCTACAACCTCGATAATTTGTTTTGTCGTAAGCAATGGAATGCTCTCTTGTAAAAGATAGTCTCTGATCGCTTGGCGTTGCCATCCTCTGAACGCTTTTTTGTCCATGGAACAAACTACCTTACCGTTAGGAAAAGCCTGCCTTGTAGCATTGATTGCTGAATCAATTGCCTGCTGCCAAGTTCCGCCAGGTGATTTATTTTCATCTTCTGGTTTAACAAACGGTAATGCGTAAGTCGCTAACATGTGCCCCAGCCACACTCCTTCTAATGCAGCGAGTTTGTTTGCTCTAGGCGCATAATGACCACCTCCTAGTGTTACTAGGACCAATTCTTCCGCATTACTAACCGGGTCCCACAAACCAATGCTTGCACCACCATTCAAGGCCATTCCTTCTGCGATAATTTCGGATAATAATTCAGCTGCATCGGTATTTGGCCAATCTTGCTCAGTTGACCCAATCTCAATGAACATTGCAGGGACTTCAAGCCAAGGTCCGTGGTGTGTAACCTCAAGAGTGAGTTCAAATCGGTTTGCTAGTTCGGTATCTTTAGTATTATTTTGCAACATTTTCCACCATGACGCTAACCGGGTTGATGGAGGTGGTGCATGGCCCGCTTTACCGCCAAATTTTGGCTGCTCACCTTTCTCTAGATGAGGCACGCCGATTGGATGTAATGTCAGAGATGGTTTGCCACTCGCTGCGGCATGTCTTGAAGGAAAAATTACCTCTTTCACCACTTCACCAGTACAATTTAACCAACGTTTATCGATGTTGTCTTCAAAGAGAATCCCATTATCGAAAATCCACATTCTAGCATCACTCAATTTGTAAGCGGCTTTTCCTTCAACCTCTCCGAGCGATTTCCACGGCAGTTTTTCCAACAGGTATTTGGCCTGATTTAATGATGCGATGTCACCAGCATTGACTGCAATAATCGATACTTGCTGGTTGCCCATAATATTCTGTAGATGGTGTCATTTTTGATTCCTTTCCATACGAGATTTGACAAACTACGCTTATCTCGTCGTATCATGGCGTGGGGTATTCCTGAGAAATTGGCCTTTACTCCCAAGTCTATCCTGCATTATGAATCAGGTTATTTGGCCATTGGAGTTGACGGCGAGCTACAGAAGATTGATTCTGACGGGAAATTGGTCGGAAAGCCTGTCAAACCATTTCCTACTCCAATTAGAAGTGCAGTAATTATTGATGATATGTTAGTTGCCACTTGGTTAGATCAGGAACTAATGTTAGCAAGAATGGCGGCAATTGACTTGGGCAAGAATTTCACTGAAGGAGTTAGCCGTGGTGAATTAAGAGTTCGACGGAGTATTGACAAATCAATTCACCCAAGTGGCAATGAATGGTCACATGTCCTCGATGCTGAACCAATATCTGTTTCGGCTAATAGTACATCATTTTCTTTTGTCTTGTGGAAAAAAGGTGTTTACAATTTAGGCGTGAACTCTATTGAAAATTGGCGCTCTCCAGAACCATCTTGGCCCAAATTAACGAAAGTTCCCCGAGCAGAAGAGACCGTATCAACAACCTGTGATGACGAGACCTACGAAATTTGGTCAAAGGGTGGTGGTGTAATTCGCTACGATGTAAATAATGGAAATATTATCGAACAGGAAATACTACCAATAGACGGTTATCTAAATCAAGTTTACAAGCATGAAGATAATTATTTAATTCTCTACAATAACTCAACTGTAGCGTTACTCAAGGGTGGTAATGTCGAATTGAACGCTCAATTATCAGGCCCAATTAGTTATGCAGAGTGGGATACAGAGAAGGAAGGTTGGTATATTGCTGGTTGGCGTGAGTTGATTTTCATCTCAACTAAGGAACAAAATCGAATTCAACTGCAAGAAATCGCAGTATTTGTTGATGCCAAAACAGGACTATACTTGTGTAATAACGGTGTTTGGGATATTATGGACAGTAAGAAGTCCTAACATCACTCATCTGTCATTTCGGTATAGCCGCAGCGTCCGCAGGATTTTCTATTGGCGTGAATAGCCATAAATACCCCTGGGCCACATAGTTTGCAAAACTCAGCCTTGCGCTGAAGTTTGCCATCTTCGCCAATTGAATATTTATTCCACTTTGCAGCTGTGCTAGGTCCATCTCCCATTACTCATCGCCTCCTTCTTCGGCAGGCTCTTGTTCTGCCGGTGTATCTTCAGTAGCCTCAGCAGCAGGTTCCTCACTCGCAGGTGCTTCTGATGCTGCACGGAGTTCTTCGTGACGCTTGTGAATATATTTCGGCTCAACAGCCATAGAATCGTGGTCTGCGTAGATGTAAGCAACCCCAGTGGTTAACGGTTGACCAAATCTTGTGTTGCAATCTTTAATGATGATAAATTCTGGATTTGATTTTGGCTCTAGAGTCTTGACTAAATCCATCACTTCTCGTCGGGACGGTGTTGCTTTACCATTGTGTCTCCAACTAAATTTAATCTCAACACGATTTAATAATTTATTTTCCATTCTTTCGACAATTTCCATTTAATTCACCTCATCTAGTGTTAACTTTTAATGCGTATTTTCCGGGTCTGTCAACATTCAATCGTTTGGCTATTTCAGAACGTTCTGGATCCATGATAATGACGTAGCCCTGCCAGTCAGTGGTTACTTGAGCACTTGGACACCTGTTACACTGTGGTATCTCGTTTTTCTTTTCAGGGTCGGGTAGAATGATACTACACTCAGCACAAGCAAATGGGTTTTTTGGCATACTTTTCACCTCACTCATTATTATCTTCGTCAATCCAAACATGGCAACCAAGACCTGGTTGCTTGCTTGTCAATCCAATTTTCGACCTTCTTGGGTCGCTGGTATCTGGAGATAGCGAGACTATTCTTGCCCTTATTGAGTCACCAATTTGGAGCCTTCGGCCGGTCTGCTTACCTTCAATCCATCCCATACCAACGTTAGCATCGACAGTGTCATCCATAATCTGGGACTTATGTAGCAGGGCTTCCATTGGGCCAATTCTCACGAAGGCGCCAAACTCGTTTACTTCGGAAACTACGCCTTCAACTACTTCATAATCGTCCATACAAAATAGCACAGCATCAAATCTGACTCGTTGATAGATAGCGCCATCGCCGTGGATAATTCTACCCCTACCTAACGGTTGGTGATTGGTGGTCACAAGGACGAAGCGATTGTCATCATCAAAACGACCTTCAAAGGCTGTCATTGACAATCTGTCAATGTGTTGGTCTAGCGACTGTCCTTTCCGCATATACTCTGCAGGAATACGAATAGTATCCTCCTTGGTGACAATTTTATACATCTATTCACGTCCTTAGGCCGATTCAAAGGCACTGGTGAAGAATAGCATGCTATTCTGTCCTTCACCGGCGTTACCTCGGGATAGAATCGACCGTAGTCGTTTGTGCCACCGACGACCCCTATTTAATGGAAGCGGAAACGCCAGCAATGATATGGTGATTGGCGATTTAGTAAATAGATTGAATTTGATGCATTGGTCATACTTATTGCCATAAGTCATAACAACCCCTTTGACACACACGATGCCATGACCCCTGCGAAAGCCTTCAACACATGGCGGTTAAAGCAGGCGTTATTACTCGTTATCTTATTGCTCTTAACACCACTGAGTTCACTAGCCATTAACTCTGATGTCGACGATAAATTGAATGAGATATACATCGCTGAATCTACACCATCACCGTGGAATTCACAGTTACAACCATGGGGACAATATTCAGGTGTTCCAACTCACAACGGAACTATGCCGCCACATGGACCAAATGGTGGACCGGGTAGTGGCAGTGTCGAAGATGTCACAGAATTTGGCATCATAGACTCGCCAACTGTCAATTGGGTTGCTACCGATGATTTCGACGGTGCTGACGCTTATGGATCTGTGATTGCTGACTTCTCAACTAGTATCACGGCTACATCTGCTGCAATAGAGCGGTGTGGGTTCGGAGAACTATTCGGTGTTATAGTGACTAGTGATTCTGGAACCAGTTCACTAAGTATCATTACTGGGGACGAGGCTAAAACTGCATGGGAGGTTGATCTTGGTCAAACCGAGGTTATCCGCTCAACTCCGATGATTACTGATATTGATGGAGATGCCAAACCAGAAATAATTCTTGTTTATGACACAGAGTCATCGCTTGAGATTGAGGTGTGGTCACCAGAGCTATCTTGCTCAGAATCAGGCTGGGTAAAGTCCGGTCATGAGAATGAAAAGATGTGGTCTTTGAGTGAAAGTGACTACTCCATTGGTATCAACAGTCCGCATTTCCCAACGTCCCAAAGCAATCATAAAGCAGTAACACAGCCACTGTTAGCAGACCTCGATCTCGATGGTGATGCAGAATTAGTTATTGCTGTCGTTGATAGGAACTCCGACAACCCCACGGTTGTTGCATTGACATTATCCTCATCAACACCTAATGATTTTGATTGGGAAGTTGTTCTTGATCGAGGCACACACCCTTCAGACCCGTCTTGGGGCATGCTCGACGACGACTCTACTGCGATAGTATTGACTACAATTGATTCTAACTCAGGGAATATGTGGATTTGGCGCATTGATGGTTCAACTGGCTCACTTGATTGGGAACGAGTTTCCGTAAGCGGAACGGATTCTGACTCAGATGCTCCACGCCTTAGGTTACCAGGTCCTGTTGTTGTCCAGTTAGATAATGACGCGGCACCTGAAATGATTCTAACCATTCCAACTGATGCTAACGGAAGGACTGCCGGTAATGGTGCTAGATTTGTCGCCATGGAGATGACATCAACTGATGAGATATTCCAGTTCCGGACGCCAAATGGATATTCTGATTCCCAACCATTACCGATTGACACCGATGGTGATGGTATACACGACCGGTTGTGCTGGGTCACATGGTATTCGGAATCAAGCGTATCGTTTAATCGCAAAGGGATGGCTGGCTGTCACGACATTTCATCTGACCCACCCATCAAGGAGTGGTCAAAGGACATGCAGCGTGGGAGCGGTAACGACAATGATGAAATTGGCTTGGCACCACCGATATGGATGGACATCAACGGAGATTCAGACCCAGAACTCATTGTCCCATTCGGTAAACGGTTGTGGGCATTTGATGGAGAGGACGGCACCTCTTCAGAGGTATCAGATGGATGGTCATCACCTCTGGGCATGCCAAATCGCGTGTGGTCTGCACCAGCAGTGGCCGATATGGACAATGATGGAACACTAGACATATTAATTGGCGATACCTTGATTTCGCAGAATATAGCAGACTTCTCTCCGCTATCAGATGGAAGAGGAATCAGTTTCAACCCCAGTCAACCCGACCCAGGAGACACGGTAACAGTAACTGGTCAATTCAGCAACATTGGCACACTAGACAATGAGGATGACTTAGACGTAGTCATTAATCAAAATGGCAATGAAATTGTCAGACAGAGGTTTACCGATGTAGAACCTGTTGCTCCGTCGGGTAATGGTGGTCCGTACACATTTAGTGTCGATATTATTGCTGAGTTGGGAATTCATTCATTTGAATTAATCTTAGATGTTAATGGCAACCTGACTGAAGCAAGAGAAGACAACAACAATGCAATTGTTGATTTATCAGTCGTCGAACCTTATGAAGCTCAAATAGACATCCCCAATCAAATACCCAGAATATCACCCGGTAGCACAGAAATTGTAACTGTCTCGCTACTCGCTACTGGTTCAAGAACCGAAGACTGGACCTTGTCATGGGATGATTCAAACCTACCAAGCGGTTGGTCGATTGCTCCTGATGGAGCGCAAAACAATAATCCAAACCTAATTCCGGGAATACCGCAGAATTTTGACTTTAGCGCTACTGTTCCAGAGTCTGCCTTAGGCGATGATAACTCATTTATCGTCCTGACTCTCTCTCTGGATAGCGACCCTAGTATTAGTTTCGAATCAATACTACCTATCGAAGTATTGCGGACAAGAGGATTATCCATTGTTGGCCCGAGTGGTCTAGATAATACCAATGGTTTTGGTCGACCAGGTCATGTTGCAACCGCTTGGATGATGGTAGAAAATCTTGGTAATGCCTATGAAACTACAACCTCGATTGATTGGACTGCTCCTTCATGGGGCGGCAACCCGACACTCCATGAAAGCTCTGGAACTGAGATCTTCTCCCTCAACCTAGCACCTGGAGAGCAAAAGGAACTATTCGTCAATCTAAATACACCAAGTAGTATTCAATTCGGCTCAGTAACCACTACAACAATGACAATGTGTATTGGTAGTGGTGACTCTACTCTATGTGAGGATTTGTCGGTTAATCTTACAGCTTCTGCTGTAACTATCGAACAAACACACAAAAGAACATTGCCAAACATGACCCTGCAATGGTCAGTCGAAGGTTCGATTCCTGTTGATGGTGTGATGTCGTGGAATACCGTATCAGCCAATATGATACATACCGGTTGGGTATGGAGTGTTGATGGCGATTTATCGCTCAATGGCAGCAACATTGAGACAAGCGGAACCTCTGGAGATCCGTTTAGTGGCAATCTCTACCTTGATTTACCGGTAAATGCAATCCCACAACGGCACTACTTCAACACAGATTCCGCCTCTGACGCCCACCACGGATTGTATTTTACGCTTCATGTTTTGCAGGTATTTCGAAGCGCGTCTACTATTGTGCAGCCCATTCAAGAGGATAATGGAGCGCCAATTTCAATGATTGTTGAAACCACTAATCAAGTCCTATTACGTTTGGAGAATCCCGGCAATGGCGAAGATGAGTTCCTTCTGAGTACTGAAGTAATTCAAGGCCCCAATATGACTAGCCCTGCTGTCGTAAGCATTACAGAGTATAATCCTCAACGCACATTAGGACCACTTGCTAGTACTATTGCTACTGTAGATGTCACCCTATCAGAAGATACTCCGGCCCAACAACCATTCATTCTAAGATTTACTTGGACATCACTAGGCGGTGATGAGGTTGCTTCTGTGGTAGATTTATTGATTGAGGCAGAACCTGACCACAGTTGGAATCTAGCATTAGATAGCGGGAATCATTACGATATATTGCCCTCGGAAACACTGATCATCAACTACACTATACAAAATACTGGTAATGCGGTTGATGATATCACAGTTAAGCCTGTTTTCACCCTAAATTACTTTGGTAATGATAACAGTATGTGGACAGCAGAAGACAGTTCACAGCAAGGTATCGCGGTCAACCAAACCGTGAGTATGGATTTGTCTGTAACTGCTCCAGATGATACATGGTGTGGAACTAGCGTTGTGTTAACACTAGAATTATACTCAGAGGAATTGTATGTTAGCAATGTGACATTAACGCTTAGCGTTGCTCAGACATCAGGCTGGAGGGTGAATTTATCGAATACCAATCTAATCATCAATCCTGAAGGGCAAAATCTCACACTAAATGTTGAACATTTAGGCAATTTAGCAAGGCAGCCTTGGTTCAGCAAAGCCGGAGAGGGTTGGAATATTACAGTTCCACAAAACGGCAACGAAGTTCAACCCTATGGGGATACTACTGTGACAATATTTGTCAATCCACCTAATTACTCAGTCGCTGGTGAGGTAGGTGTGTTGAGGCTCAGAGTTTCTGATGGCGACGGTTCTGGCCAAACAATACAAGAGATTCCGGTAAGGGTTGGTACGTCCCCGAGCATAGAATTGTATTCAAAGGGAGATTGGATGGTTAATTCCTCCATACAGAGTTTCCCAACAGCTTGGGTCGAGAATACCGGTAATGATTTGGCAATATTGACGATATCACTCAGCGGTGTCCCCTCAGGATGGAGTGCTGAATTCCCGGAAAGCATTGTGATTTCGCCCAGCCAAGTTGTTGGACTGCCAATTAGTTTGACACCTGATGATTCTTGGGACAACATTCCTGTCTCAATAACTATCGAGATCACCCATCCCATTCTTGGTATTCAAACACTAACTATGTCTGTCAAACCATCTGATTTTGCATTCAGTTCTTCACCTGTAATTTCAGGCGTCGTAAACGAGGTAGCTATAGTTTCTACAACCATAAACAGCGTTGTACTACCTAGCAGTGTAACATTCTCCGATACTGATTTATTAGTAACAATTCCACTCGCTAAGCAAAATATTACCTTAACCTCTACTGATGGTGAAAATGAATACCATATTCATTCCGCGGGTTACACGTTGCCACCATTTTCTGCAAATTGTAACTTTAATTCCGCGAACATGAACGAACTAGGAATGAAGGCTATTGATGGTAGTATCGCCAGTTGTAGTCTTAGTAGCACTGAAGATCAGTCGTTCTCAGGCACCATACTAGCGGTGACTAGCAGAGGAAATAATATCGACCTTGAAACAAGTAAATTCTCTATTAGCCAAGGCAACACAGAGACTCTGGAAATCAACACTACTAATTGGCTCCCAACAGCCGGAGATCTTAGTTTAACCCTGATGATTATTGATTCCTATGGAAGAGAGATCACTAGCAAGAGTATTGATGTTACCGCAAGAGCAAGCGGTTGGAATATTGGCATTGCTGAGTTGTCAGCCAGTCCCGACATCAGAGTTGCAATCAGCAGGACATCCTACGCAAGACTTGCGGGGGTCACATGCTCAATTAACCTTGATTCGCCCGACAATGCATGGACTCAGACCTTGGTCATCGACATAGCAGGTGCTGCTTATGCAGAGACATATCAAATAGATGACCCCGGCGTATTTAGTGATGATGATCTCATCAGGGCTGAATTGCGCTGCGCCTCCCCATATGACATCGACGATAATCCGGATGACGATACTGCTCAAGTATTCTACAAACAGCCAAAATCAGAAATTATTGAGTCCTCGCAATTAGTATATGGTATTATTACAATGTTCGCTGTTTTGGGGCTTGCTTACCTAACAGGTTTACTTTCAGCAAGAAAAACCAGTAAATCACAGGATGTTGAACAGGAATCTGAAGTCGATGAAATAGTTCATACTGATGATAATGCGGAACAACCACAAGAAGATGAAATTGATGACTTTAGTATTGAATTCGAAGAGGAAAACACCATTGAAATCATTGAGATACCAGAAGAGGAACCAGCAGAGGAATCAGCCTCTGAGCCTACACCGTCGACTGCGTCTGGGAGGCTGGCATCACTGCGTAGTGAAATTGAGACTGATGACAAACCTGTTGACAAGCGTCCGCTCTCAGACCGAATGGCTGATTTCTTCAAAGACTAATTGCAAGGTATTAATTCACTTGGCATTTTGCCCCCAACATGGACCTTGACCAAGTAAGTGGCACTACTACAGCGTTTTACACACTGCACTCTTGTGATGGAGATATTGCAATGGCAATCTCAGAAATTCTTCGGCTAGGAACGGAAGAAAAGAATGAGGAATGGCAATTATTGTTGGAATCAAGACCCTCTTTGAAATCCCGTCTATCTGACCAGGGGCTTGCTGAACCATTCGCACTTGAACAGATTACTTGGGATGATGCAATGTTGTTATTCCTTTGTTCGATAAATATTGATGAAGAAGGAAAACCTATGGCGATTGGTGAGAGCCTAAAGCGTGAGCGCTTTGGTAGATTTCCCTATGGAAATGGTTCTTCAGTTGATTATTTGTTAGAATTTTTAAGACCAAATTCTAGAGTAAATGATAACGGCAAAATGTTTTCCAGAATGATTGATTTGTTGAAGAAAATGTCATCTTTCAATCATGGAGAGGATTACAGCTTCGCACGGTTTGACGGCGGTAGTGGTGGAATGAATATTTTGGGATTCCTCAGCTTGGAGGAAGTAATTGAGATGCGGAAAATGTTAGCAGGCAGGAATTGGTCTGTCGCTTCAGATGAACCGTTGGATGGGGGAGTGAGGGACGCGATTAAGCATCTTATAGCAATGCTCAGAGCAGCTGAAAGGATAGATTCCGGTATCCTACACAGGGCGCATATCTAACTAGAACTGCTCTGATGTAAGGCGCTCAAACATTGAAGCATAAAGCTCAGCAGTCTGATCGATTACACTCTGCGGTAATTCTGGGATTGGTGGATCTTCCGTGCCTGCGTCCCTTGCTTGTTTCAACTCTGCCTGATGACCAGTCTCGATGTAGTGAGTTCGAACAAATTCTTTCGATAGTTCAATACATTCGCCATTTTCATAAGCTTCTGCGTCCCACCAACGATCCTCATCTAGGGTACCAAAAGTATCGACTAAAACGACCTTTCTGTTTGGCCCCAAAGCAAATTCCTTTTTGCCATCAACGTGAATCAAACCGTTTTTTGCTGCCTCTCTCTCGATTAAGGCATCGACTTTGAGGACAACATCAAAAATGGCATTCAATTCTTCTTCAGTTATATTAGAAATCTCTAGTGCTTCTTCTGTGGTAATATTTCTATCGAACTTTTCGAATTTTGTAGTCACCTCTAAAAATGGCTTGTTTAGTTTGGTGCCATATTCACAATCAGCGGCTACACCTAATTGTTCAGGGGTTAATTCGCCACGCTGGAATCTGCGCCAAGCAGAGCCTGAAAGATAGTGACGACAGATGAATTCAAGTGGCACGAAGACCCATTCCATATCTCTGGGTATTGCACCAGGTTCTTTGATGACCTCTACCTTCCTAACCAGACATCGGTCTGTTGCATTAACCTCAACAAGGTGGGTTCCGCAAATCCCCTCCTGCTCAATTAATTTGAACCAGTGTGCAGTAGTTCGATTTAGTGATTCACCTTTTCTCGGTATTAGCGAAGGGATGATTTGATCAAAAACTGAAATTTGATTAGTGAATCTAAATTCTAGGATGTCTGGGTCATCGGTAGACCACACTTGTTTCACTTTGCCCTGATATAGCATCTCGCCCATGTTACTGTTTGAAGCAATTAGGCCTTTGAACATTTCACAATCAATTCAAATCAAACCAAGGGCGTCTTCAATACGATTCATTTCAGGACCTGTCGTTTCACTGCCAGCCAATGCTCCATTGTTTGAGGCACAAATACCGGCACCAACATATGGTGAACCGAAACATGCAGTACCAACCATTGGTGGAACTTTCATTACCTGCTCGATTTGCATTACCTCCTCAGGGGTCACATCTGGATGTAACAATATACCCTGATCGTTGGTAACACCAAGTGAACCTACGACATCTTGTCCAGCAATCGTTGTAGCAAGCACATCAACTTTCATTACCTCAGAAATTATCTCCAAGCCTTCCTCAGGGATACTAGGGCTTGCGACTACCCCTGATTCATTGGCCAGCAGCAGGTTTCCAGCAGTATTAACACCACCTTCCATAACAATGACATCTCCATACGAGGTAAGAATATCAATATCTGACTCAGTAGCAATATCTGCAACAGCCATACCATGAGAGTTACCTGATAGTAGTGCGCCAATCAAATTAGATCCACCAATTGATAACTCAATTGATTCTAATCCCAAAACATTATCGATTTTTTCTTTTATTGGAGCAGTTAATTCTGCTGGATGGAATACATACTGTCCAACACAAGCGACATGAATACCTATTTGGTCGCTTCCGAAGATGTCGGCGGTATCAATGGTCATCGCAATCA
>DAWS01000128.1:26946-27312 GCA_002506025.1 Euryarchaeota archaeon UBA111
CACCGGCCAAAATTAGAGGAATACGAGTGAAAGAAGAGGGGCACAGTGACTTCCTTTCCCGTGGACTCTCGTACCACAGTATTGGGATAGACGCAGGAGGGCTTGACTTCTGGGTTCGGAATGAGACCAGGTAAACACCTCCGCTATGACCGTGCACCCATCTTCTTTCGAATCGGATATGGATGCGACATGGGTCGCAGCGAATTGGCATGAATTACTAGACGAAGAGCACTCGCGGTGCGGATACATACGAAAAAAAGATGCTCGAACATTAGTGCTGCTGGACTGAATACGTCGCCGAAGCTTCGTACTTACATCCGCAGTCTATCATCTCGTCTTTTACGAGCGTTCTGAGGTGTCTCGTCT
>DAWS01000119.1:0-1727 GCA_002506025.1 Euryarchaeota archaeon UBA111
GGTAGTTTTGGCCGGGATGAATTTGATGAGTACAAATCACGCATGGCACAAGAATTCCTCAAAGAGTCTGACAAAGCGATTCGAGATGGTGATCATGTAGCAACAATCGGCACTATCAATCGAGTATTCGCTGATGTTGACGAAGATATCTCCCGTGTAAAACAAGAGATAACCGAAGAAACCGGAATGCTGGACCCAAATGCCGAGGAAGAGGAAGAATACCCTGAGGGTTATTCTATCGATGAGGATGGCACTGAGTGGTTTGAAGATGAGGATGGCTATTGGTGGTATCGTCTCGAAGGCGATGAGGATTGGCAACCTTACGAGGAATAATCGCTCTCTTATGGTTGTCTTAAACTCACACAGGTGGTTTAGGGTTCATACCACATCACTATAAGTAAACCAACAGTTTTACTTTATATGGGAAATCTGTTCTTCGCTTTGACAAATAAGAGCGTAGAACGCCCAAAAACAGTTCTCGCATGTGTTTTTTTGGTGCTGTTAGTACTATCATCAGGTGGAATGTATCTCAAATTTGATAATAGCGAGGATGGGTTTTTCCCGGATAATGCCACTGTCGACTTACTGAATGAAATTGAGGATGAGTATCAAGCATCTGTTGATTTCATCAGAGTAATTGACGAAGTCGACCGAGGTGATTTACAAAATGCAGAGACTTGGCAGCAATTAGCCCTCATTGAAGCAGAGTTACTCGAGGATGAGAAATTTCTTCCTTACCATTATCCGCTCTTTGGTAGTCAGCCAAATTCTGGAATGGCAAGTAGTGTGATTCAATGGGCTACCTTGCAGGATTATGAAAATTCACAATCATGGAGAACCAATCTTGCGCAGGCAATTGAGCAGGTTGATAATTCAAATTCCTCTGAAGTTACCGAAGCGCTAATCATTCTTCAGTCAAACACCGCCAATATTCCATCATTTCAACCAATCACCCCTGAGCGCCTTACTCAATGGAACTACAGTGCAACAGGACAGTGGCAGGCACGCCTAGATTCTGGGACTAACCTCGTCGATGAGATCGACCTGTTAATCCAGTCGTTGAATTCACTAGCAGCAAGCGATAACAACCGTTCATCAGATGAAATTAGTCAGATTTTGGCAACATCCGGGCCACTGATTGGGCAACTAAACATCCTCAAAGGATTGCAGGAAATTGATTTCAGGTCATCGATTTTGTCAAACATACCGGCAGACGAACGTGCTGACCCATGGAATATGTCAGGCCCGATTATCACTACTCTAGTTATCAGTAATGACCCAGTAGTTTATGGTCGAGATGCCAGTGAATTTGACAGCGTTCAAAACGACATTGACCGCTGGTCTGGAGAGTTGTTGTCTAGAATACAAGAGGCTACTGGTGACGAACAGGTTCGAACTTTTTCCTTCGCCCAGTTTGGCGTTGGCTCGACTGCAACCCTTGGTAAGGAAATAGGTATTCTGACAAGTTCAGCATTTTTCTTGTTGGCACTAATTCTATGGTTCAACTTTCGTAGTAAACGAGAAACTGCTTATGTCATGGTTCTGACTATATTTGCTATCGCAGCAACTTATGGAGTATCGGGATGGTTAGAATTTATTGGCGTAAGTATGGTATTTAATGCGGCAATGAATTCAATACCGGTTTTGCTATTGGCAATCGGTGTTGACTACGGCCTGCATGTCGTATTACGGATTCGTGAGGAATTGAAAAATTCTGATAGCGAAAA
>DAWS01000119.1:2152-4540 GCA_002506025.1 Euryarchaeota archaeon UBA111
ATTTTTACTGACATGGTAGGTTTTCTTTCATTCCGGTTTTCTGCTTTGTCATTTCTCCAAGTTTTCGGTACTGTAATCGCAATCGGTCTATTTCTGATTTACTTGCTTAGCATATCAGCACTTCCTGCCCTAATGACTCTAATTCCACCCAAGCGTTTACCAATCGACAAGGCTAGTAAAATTGAGATTGGTCCGATCGCTAGGAGTCTTGGTAGACTCTCAATGCAACCTCTGAGAGTGGGTATTATCGCAGTTATATTACTAATTCCGATGTTTGTCGGCTTCCAACAACTAGAGGTTGGCTTTGAACAGCGAGACCAATTCGACCCTAATATCGAGGTTGTCGCTGATTTCATAATGTTGTCAGACGAGTTTCAGAGTAGTCGTTCACCGCTATATGTTGTCTACGATGGTGATGTTCTGAGCAGTGAAGGTAGAGAATCTTGGAACATGACGATGGACGCCATTGCGGCTAGTCCTGACGTAACAGGTGTTCCTAACGGGCTTTGGGACCTTATCCAAGAATCAAGAGTTGAGTATAGTATTCTAGACGATATTATGCTCAATATCGATAGCGGGCAAGAACAAGCTTGGGCGGACCTTGCAGATTGGTTATTAGTAAACGAGACAGGTAGACAAATCAGTAGCGCGTTATTACATTCCAACGGTAAGCAGACACTCATTTCTTTCCAAGCTACAACTCTTGATTGGCAAGCAACCGTTGACCTTAACGATAGAATCGAACAAATTCTTAGCGAGGTTGAACAAGACATTCCCGATGAAGGAAGTTTGCGTGTAAGCGGGCGCAGTCTAATCAATGCTCAAACCACCTCAGACGTTGCCGCTTCGTCGATTCAATCTACCGCTCTAGTAGCAATTGTGATCCTAGTCATGTTGGTGTCGATACATTCCTATCGTCAGAGAAATATTGGCCAGGGGTTGGCGAGAGGGATTGTTTCGTGGATACCATTGATGATGGTAGTATGTTGGGTATATGGCATAATGGGTTTTACTGGATATAATATCAATCCACAGACCGTAACGATTGGGGCGCTGTCACTGGGTCTTGGCGTAGATTATGCCGTTCACTTTACCACGCGATTAGAGGAAGAAGTCGAGCATAATCCGCGTGGCAATCAACAAGAGTGGGTTGAGAAAGCGTCGGCGACAACAGGAAGAGCAATGTTTGGTGCAGCATTGACAACCGCTGGCGGTTTCGCAGTTCTGAACCTATCCGCGCTACTCCCATTGCGATTATTTGGACAGGCATTTGTCGTAGCAATTACCCTTGCCTTGCTGTCTAGTCTCATCTTACTCCCAGCATTTTACACTAAGTTCCTGGCAATGGACGCAGAGAAATACTTGGAGGAGGAATAATTATGGAAATTGAAATTATGATGTTTTGGCTATCGTCGATATATATTGGACCAATTTGGGCGCTTATGTGGTTTGCTCCTAAGCATGACTTTACTAAGAAATTTGTCGGTAACATCCGCTTAACCGTCTTACCCCTCTGCATACCATATGCAATTGTTGCGATACCAGAAATACCAAACATTCTGCTCACTTTAGGTAGTGAGATGCCAACTCCGGATTTGATAATTGAATTCTTTTCCGATGATAAAGTAGTTATTCTAGGCTGGCTACATTTTCTAGCCTTTGATATCCTTGCTGGACGCTATATTTGGTTGCGTATGGTTGCTTGTGACCGACCAATTTATGTTTCAACACCGGTGCTTATCCTTGGCATGATGGTGGCACCGCTGGGATTCTTGATTGGTATTTTGGCAACACAGGAATATTCTGAGTTGCTACCATTCACGGTTGAATCCTAGAGAATCATTGACACCAACAAATTATAAGACACTGCAAATTCTTTGCATTATGGACACCAAGGTTGCTTTGCTGTCAGGTTTTTTGGTTATGCTGCTTGTTGGAAGTGGACTACTGATTATTGTCGATAATACAGGTCAATCTACCAATGAAGAAACTCAAATTCCAGAGCAAGTTATCGATGAGCCAGTGATAAGCAATCAACAACCAGTGGCATTTGTTCCAGATGTAATCCGCACTTGGGACGGTCAAAATTCAATTATCAGCGGCTATATTTTCGATGAATCTCCAACCACTACCAGCGTTGTTGTTAAACTGATTAATCCAGTAACCAACGGCGAATTCCTAACTCTACAAGGTGTTGAGGTAGATGCAGACGGTAAGTGGAATGCGATGTTGCCGACCAACGAAGTTGGGTCATGGATGGTAATGGTTACCGTCACCGATGAAGCAGGCCTACAGAGTGAGAGTGTATTTAGTGAGTTAACAGTATCAGAGCCAGATGAGGCCGATGTCAAGGTTACCTTCCTATGGGAGATTCCAGAAAGTACAGAA
>DAWS01000124.1:0-600 GCA_002506025.1 Euryarchaeota archaeon UBA111
TTCCCGTACTGCTCGTTCTGATTCTCCAACCCATTTTGAAATCATTTCCGGGCCCTTGATACTGATAAAATTCGCTTGTGCTTCATTAGCAATTGCCTTGGCTAAGAGAGTTTTACCAGTTCCCGGTGCACCGAACATTACAATACCTCTTGGTGGTTTTATGCCGAAATGTTCGAATAACTCTGGTTTGGTTAGCGGCCATTCTACCGATTCTTTGAGTCGAGACTTGACATCTTCGAGTCCACCAATTTCATCCCAGGTTACTTCTGGAACCTCAACGTATATCTCACGTAATGCAGATGGCTCAATATCCTTGATTGCTTGGTGGAAGTCTTCCATGCACACTTCCATCTTCTCTAATACCTCGGGAGGGATGGTATCTTCGTCGAGGTCGATTTCTGGCAGGTAACGACGCAATGCTTTCATTGCTGCTTCTCGAACTAGTGCAGCGAGGTCTGCCCCAACAAATCCGTAGGTGTTGTCTAGAATCCAAGTTATGTCGAAATCTTCCGACATCGGCATTTGCCTGGTGTGAACATCCATGATTTCACTTCTGCCATCACGGTCCGGCACACCAATCTCAATCTCTCGGTCAAACCT
>DAWS01000124.1:977-2846 GCA_002506025.1 Euryarchaeota archaeon UBA111
ATTACTACGACATTGTCTCGTCCTTGCATTCCGTCCATTAGTGTAAGCATCTGTGCAACAACACGGCGCTCTACCTCGCCGCTAACATCCTCTCGTTTTGGACAGATTGAATCAATTTCATCAATGAAAATTATTGCAGGGGCATTATCACTAGCGTCATCGAATATCTCTCGCAATTGTTTTTCAGATTCACCGTAGTATTTACTGATTATTTCTGGACCGTTGATGCTTTTGAAATGAGCGTTGGTTTCCGTAGCAACCGCCTTAGCAATCATGGTCTTACCGGTTCCGGGTGGACCATGTAGCAATACGCCCTTGGGCGGGTCAATACCCAGTCGTCGGAACAATTCTGGATGCTTGAGTGGCAATTCAATCATTTCACGAACTTTTTGAAGTTGCTGGCCTATTCCGCCGACATCTTCGTAGGTAATGCCTTCAGACTGTCCAATATCTTCGTCATCAATCGCTTCATCTTTGATGACAATATCTGTATCGTTAGTGACCTTTACGACTCCTTTTGGAGTGGTTTGAACAACAGCGAAAGGTAGTGCTTCAGCAAACAGGGTCATGCCAGGGATAAATATCCTATCACCTTGAACAACTGGGCGATTTTGCAAACCTCGACGAGCGAATCCTTCAATTCCTGGGCCAAACTTCACCTTTTGCTTGTTTGCCATTACAGGAGAGATAACGAGTTTTTTACACTCTTCAGCTTCAACTTTGGAAACGGTTACTTTGTCTCTTAGACTGACACCAGCATTTTTTCGAATTATTCCATCTATTCGGATGATGGCCATTTTGTTGTCTTCTGGCCTGCTGCGCCAGTAAATTGCCGCAGTAGAGCGCTTTTCACCTTTGATAAGAACGATGTCGCCGGGCTTTAGGTCCAGCCCTGAATCACCAGAGATACGTGCTCTGCCATGACCAACATCTGAAGGAATTGATTTTTCCACTGTAAGTGAGATGGTTTCATTTTGACCTGACATAATAATCGCTCCTTAACCTCGGTTGTGCTATCAGTTTAATACTTACAGCCCAATCTCCAAGCAATATGTTGTATTGGCCGTCCAATTTAAACCCTCCATGGTTTATTTCAATACATTTTTTTACCCTCTGTGACCATTATATTCAATAATCCGACTTAACTGGCCTAGCCATGGTTCATGTTTTAGAAACGGGGTTAGAATTTATCTCGATGGAAAACCCAAACGGCAAGCCCGCAGTTCGCGGATACAATATCATCAACGGCCAGTTGACTTCGGCCAGCGATGGAGCGACTTTTACCTCGACCAATCCAGCGTTGCTCGCTGATTGTCTAGGCGAATTCCCACTCTCGACTCGTGAGGATGTTAGAGATGCGCTACACGCAGCCCGTGCAGCGTTTCCTGCTTGGGCTGCGACTCCAGCACCGACTCGTGGGCAAATAATTGGTAACATGGGTCGATTATTAATGGAGCACAAGGAGGCATTAGTAGCCTTAGAGACACGTGAGATCGGCAAAACTCTGAAGGAATCTGGCGGTGAAATCCAGGAAGCTATCGACACCTGTCTGTTTTTCCAATCCGAAGGGCGTCGGCTATACGGTCAGACAGTCAATTCTGAACTTCCCGATAAAGAATTGTTCACTTATCGCAGGCCGCTTGGTGTATGTGGCATAATCAACGCCTGTAATTTCCCATCTGCAGTGCCATTTTGGAAGATGATTCCGGCAATCATGTGTGGAAATACTTGTGTCTGGAAGAGCCCGCAGGACGCGCCTTTACTATCATTTGCCCTAGCTAGAATAATGTATGAGGCAGGACTTCCTGATGGCGTTATCAATCTAGTTCATGGCAAAGGGAGCGGTGCTGGACAATACCTCGTCGACGC
>DAWS01000080.1:0-8866 GCA_002506025.1 Euryarchaeota archaeon UBA111
TTCAGGACTTCACCATTTGAAGCGATTGATTGGTAAATATATTCGCCAACCCCCCAAGTACCGTTAAACCATACAAGAAATGATTCTTGACAGTCAGAGGTTGTGTTGTTGTCGCCATAATTACAATCTTGTGATATTTCTCCTGAATCCCAATCTGCAGACCCGTTGTATAGGCCATCTCCGTCTGCATCGAAAACGATTCTGTGAGTTATGTTGTCTCTAGAATCTGCATTGTACCACATGATTGAATCATTGTACTCAATTTGAGTGGCTCCTGGTTGTAGATCATTTTGTTTGATAATTACATTGAACGTGCTGGCTGAGTGGGCCTGTGTATGGCTTGGGACTATGACCAATGAAAATAAAATTACAATCATAGTTGCGTATACCCGTCTCATAGCGCAACCCAAACAACATGCCTAAATAAAGCAAATTAACCTTATATGAATTTTCTACCCGTTAATTGAAATAGAACAGATAGCAGCGAGCGTCATGCTTAGAAGGCAACTACAAGATGATGATGGTGCTGCCGACAAGATAATTGTCATTGCCCTAGTTAGTTTACTGACCGTCAGCGTAATCTCTGCGATTGCGTATATGAATTTAGATTCAGATAAATCAGAAAGTGATCAGTCTACTGCAACAGAATGGATTGACCCTGTCGTCGAAATCGAAGATGAAAACCACAGTCATACCGATCTAATGGCTCACCGATTGGCAACAAGCAATATGCAACTCATCGACTACCACAACCTCAACTGTGATGGTAATGTTGCTCCGCCCGCTGAACTAGACAATGTTGCGGGGCGGCCATGCTTCCCAGAATTCAAGAATGTCGGACCAACTCCCGGTGATTCCTCCGAGATTTCAATTGAAGGGAACTTCATGGAGGATTGTGTTAAGCATCCTGATGGAACCGGTGGCTGTTATGCGTATGTTTCATCATACAATCAATTTGAAATCCTAGATATTTCAGAACCAAATAACATAGTCTTGCTATCAACTTACTATGCCGAAGTAGGTCGAATGATCGATATCAAGGTGACACCGGACAATAACTGGGTTTTAGTCAACCACGAACTAACCAATAGCGACCTAGACCCAATCCCTCAAGACGATGACGCAAACAGCGGTGCAAATAGGTTAGATGTTATCGATGTGTCAAATAAAAATCAACCAATTAAGGTAGCTGAATGGAATAACCCTCCAGCAGGTTTCCACAACCAAGATTTGCACGTTGACTGTGATTGGGAAAATGCACCACCAATTTATGCTCAGGAGGAGTGTCACTTATTCTTGTATGGAGCAGACCCCTATCCTGAGATGGTTGAAGGAGACTCAGGTGTGTTTTACAAAGGAACTCAAATCTTCTATGTCCCGCTCGGTTTTGAGTCTTGGCGACCAGATATTAACGATGAAGACCAGAATGTAAGTCGAGAAATCATCCGCTGGGGTGGATACTCTCCAGAACCTGAAACGACTTGCGGTGGCTCTCTATTCAACCATGACAATGTATTCCACATCCACCCGATAACCGGTCAAGCGCTGCTCTACATCTCTTATTGGGATGCAGGACTTCGTATTGTTGACGTCTCCAACCCTCCAGCTATACCTGACCCTGAGGGTGTATCTTGGCCACAAGATTATGAGGTCGGTCGCTGGTTAGGCTGCCCTAGTGCAGATGACGGTTGGTATGGACCTGACGGTGGCGGACACGCAAATATGACTCCTGAAGAATGGGGTGGCAGTAGCGGTGCGCTAAACGGCAACGGGTGGATTCACTATGCTGTGCCTTATGATCACTTGCTGTGCAATGGTGCGGCAGAAACAGACCCCGTTGAGACATGGCCGGCTGAGTGTGGAACTGGCCCAGAAGATCCAGTATTCGGAATCAACTGGCGACACCTAACAATGATTGCACCAGAGTATGGTTCCAACACTAATCACACCGGCTACATTTGGACAATAGATACTACAGATCCAGCAAAGCCATTCTTGCTTAGCAAATGGAAGTTGCCTGGAACCAGCATATTGCCTGATGGCAGTGAGCATGAACACCACTACATTCCTGGTGGCTATATTTACAGTCCGCACAATGGAGATACTGGTACCCACGGCCACGTTTACTGGACGCATTATCACGCAGGAAACTGGGTTACAGACCACAGTAAAATCTGGAGTGATATCAAGTGGGTAAACGATGTCCCAGCCCCAGAAATAGGCTTCCCCGCAATCGAGCAATTATCTGAGACAATTACCATGGGTTACTACCTGCCTGCGGGTCCAACTTGGATGGATGACCCAAAAACAGATTTGGGCTATGATATGGCTGATTGCTGGGCTTCATGCATGATTCCGTTTGACTGGGGATTGCAGTATGACCCACGAGGATTCCTATTCATTTCAGAGATGGTGTCCGGTGTGTATGTAGTTCAGATGGATGAAGATATTAATCCTAATTTCATGTATCCATCACTATACACTAATATTGAAGATGAGTAGTTTTCTTCTAAAGGCTAGATAAAATCAGTAATTCGTTGGATTACTGCAGCGTCGCCGAGAAGTTTTCTATGCCCGAGATTATTAGTCAAATAGAGTTGTGAGTTTGGCATTTTCTGATTAACATTAACAGATATCTCACTTTTTGATTCTGCGTCATCATTACAGTGGACTAGTAGTGTTTCAGTCGTTATCTTATCTGCAAATCTATCAGGCCCATATTCTGTCGGATCTACACCAAATGTAATTTTAACTCGCTGAAATAATCTATCAGCATAATATGCCTTATCAAGACCGAACAGCCCTACAAAGTTTTCAAACATCGGTCGGATTTCATAAACACCTAGTGAAATTAAGACGATTTTATCATAACTAGCGCCGAGTCTTATTGAATTCAATGCAGCAACGCCGCCAAATGAATGAGTAATTAACACATCGAACGGACCGAGTTTTTCGGCTATTTCCGTTAATACGTCGGTTATTTGTGGCAATGAGGTTTGCCCGCTATCTGATTTCCCGTGGCCGGGTAAATCAATTGCCGTAATATCAAAGCCCTCATTTGATAATCTATCAATCAGCGTTGAAAATTGACCAGACCTACCATTCCAACCGTGGACAAGAAGTATTTTGCGCCCATCATTGGGAATGCGATATATTGCAATATTGCGGTTCGATGATGTGTTAATCATCGACATTGTTGCCTTTTCATAAAACCCCAATTCTCTAGCATGAGGTTTGAATTTTATTGGTCCAGAAAAGATATTCCAGAGGAATTTCGTAGTAAGCGATTTGGACACGATGTTGAGCACCTTGGCTGATAACCGCAGAAAAAATGGGAGCCGATAGTGAGCTGCCATAGTGGCGCTATCGGTTTCCATGAAAAATCATAATTAAACTGGTTTATGATTTATCCTAATCGTCAAACACTTCTACTTCCACCATTTTTTTGATAAATTCGGTCATCCTTGAATTAAATCTAGTCGCTCTAACGATGTGGTTGTCAATCCAATGATAATTCCCGCCCCTTGGCTTGCCGAATAAACATGTGTGCCACTTGAAGCCGTGTCTGGACAGCCACTCTTCAGTTACAGCTCGGTGTTCTTCTGCTCTAGCAGTAAAAAAACAGATTTGATGTCCTTCATCATACCACTTGTTAATTTGTTCCACTACTCCGTCAAAACATTCTGCTGTAGCCATTCTTTCAGGCTCTTCATTCGGTATATCTTCACAGATTGTGCCATCGATATCAATTAGAAAATTCTTACAACCCTCAGGTAAGACTGGTGATATTGTTACCCCTCTCTCGTCTGTTGTCTCGACTAAATCGGTCATGATTTAGGCTGGAAAACTAGGCCTTTGAATAAATCGGGAACTACTTATCGTGATGATGGATGGTAGTTGCTCCACAGACGCGGCACCAAACCTTTGTCCCACTTTTTCTAGGGGTGACGCCGGTTATGTCGATTGAAACGCCGCAAACGCACTTTACTACGGTTCCCATTGATAGCCCCATTACATGATTGTTCATCAATTAAACGCTTTATTGGAACACCTGATGGGACTCAATGCGAACAAAACTCTTGCTCGAGGAGAAGCCTTTGATTTCATCGCAGGTTATCGAATGGTTGGTTGCACCATTATCGGCAAACAACATTGCCAACCGACTGCTAATTGTTTGTAGCTCTGTTTTGTCGATTATTGCCCAGCCTCGTATCAGCGATTGGCTATTGCGCCTCATCAGCGGGAACAAATCGATAAAATGACTTACAGTATCGTGGGGTAGGTTGACTAACAGTAGATCTACCGTATGGTTAAACTCTGATATGTCACGCCATTTTCGCCCGTCCTGACACCGTATTTCTACCGTTATTGGCGTGTTATTTTTACTAAGGTATTTTGTGATATTTTGTTGGAGAAGTTCTACTGCTGATGGATTTAAATCGCCGAGTAAAGCTCTGTCAACCAGACCTGATTCGGTAAGTAATCCGGCCATTGCAGGACCTACCCCTGCGTATGGATCACACACTGTTATTGGCCGACTAAGTTGATTTGACAGCTGTTTTGCTGCGATATAGTTACCGTGGCGTTCCGTTGACAGTCTAGTTGAGAAATAGGATTTATTCGGATCTATCACAATTACTTGGCCGTGTTCTTTCACCCGTGTTAAGGTACTCAAATCGCCATCCCTAGCCTTAATGGGTTGCAAATTACGAACGCGGAATTCCCCTTTTACACCTTTATCCGCGCATATCAATCTTACATTAGGCATTCTTTCTAACATCGCACTTGCAATAACTTCTCGATACGGATAGACCTCGTCCTCTAATTTTACCACCAATATGTCGCCAATGAGTTCATGCGAGCGTGGAATAAATTCGTCCAACTCGGCAAGTAATTCTTGATCAATTAAATCGGTCCAATGTTTAATGACGTTATCACTACGTGCGATTACTTTGATGTTCAAGCCCTGCCAAACCACATCACTATCGGATGGTGCATTACCATTCACCGGTATTGCCTTCAATCCATCGTCTGTAGTCAATATTCCGATACCTTCCTCTGCCCAACCATTTGATTTAATCACCTCAAACCAACGCTGGGTATCGACACTCGGCACTATCAAATGACGCATACGCTTCGCCCTGTCCAAGCACCACTGAGGTTTGAGCATGGCGGAAGGTAATGGTAACCCAAAACAGACGGGACTCATGCTGATCGGTATGGGCCCCGGTCTACTAGCTTCAATGACCAATGAGGCAATAACTGCCGCAGAATCTGCTCATTTTAGGTATTATGAGGCATATACTGCAATGTGGCCAACCGAAGAGTTAGAACGTTTAGAACAAAGGGTTGGACAAATAAAGAAAGTCATGCGCCCAGAAATTGAACAACCTCAAGAAATTTTGAATTTAGCAAAAAATAGCCTGGTTGCTGTACTTATCGTTGGTGACCCGCTACAAGCAACAACTCATGTTGACTTACAGCTACAGGCCATGGAAAAAGGGATTGATTGCCGAATAATACACGGCATATCGATAACTAATATCGTGACTGGCGCGATTGGTTTGTCGAATTATAAATTTGGTCGGCAGACTACGCTAACCTACCCCTACGCAAACTGGGTGGCGACGTCACCGCTCGAGGTATTAGCAATCAACCGAATAATGGGCCAACACACATTAGCTCTCTTGGATCTAGACCCTACAGGTGCTGGCATTGGTCAACAACGGCCAATGAGGCCGAAAGATGCTGTCGAATCAATCAGTTTGATGATTGATAAAATTTCAACTGATGTTGAGAATATCGATGACAGTGATGCCTTTGGTAAACTGAAAAAACAGGCTATAGGCGAGCTAATAGCTACTAAATTTACTGACTGGCCTGTCGTTTTGTGTAGCGATATGGGTGCTGATAATCAGTCAATAACATACACTAACCTTGCTAAACTTGGTGATTTACCGGGTGGCAACATGAATTGTTTGGTATTCCCTGCATCCACGAGTGATGTTGAAGAGAAGGCACTTTTACGATGGTCTAGGGAGGAGGGGTGATTTATCTTGAGTTGGATTTCTAATGAGATTCTAATTTTATTCTCATTTCTATTGTTCATGGGAATTTTTGCTGGTGTCGGAATCGCCTCAATGTGGGTCAAACAAGACACTACTGATGATTATCTGGTTGCAGGCAGAGGTATGCACCCTGCGCTTGCCGCATTATCGGCAGTCAGCACGTGGAATTCTGGCTACATGTTCATTGGATTTATTGGCTTCATCTTTCTACAAGGCTATTCAGCAATATGGATTGCTTTGGTTTCGACCATCGGTCAGCTAGTTGCTTGGATATGGCTATACAAGTACATCCAAAAGGAAGGGAGTGATAGAAATCTGCGTTCATTATCCTCGCTTGTATCGAGCAAAACCGGCGCACAAGAAGCAAAGATTGCCGCAATATTATCAGTGTTTTTCCTCGCAATATATGCAGCAGCACAACTTACTGCTGGAGGTGTGGCACTTAATTCGATGCTCGAGTGGCCGGAGACTATTGGAATTTTGATCGGGTTTGTCTTAGTGGTCGCATATTGTTACGCTGGTGGAATAAGGGCGTCTATCTGGACTGATGCCGCTCAATCTAGTGTTATGATAGTTGGCTCGACTATACTATGCGTAGTTGCTATGGGAGAAGTTGGTGGATTGTCTGGCCTTCATAATGAATTAGTCAGCATTGACTCCTCGATGGTAAATATCTATCCTTCAGGACTCAAATTTGGCGCAACTCTGTGGATTGCCGCCTTTTTCCTTGGTGGGCTTGGTGTCGCAGGGCAACCACAAGTCGTTTCACGAGTAATGACTTTGAAAGATGATTCTGATAGGAAACAAGCCATGGTATGGTTCTTTGTCTGGCAAACACCCTTCATTGCGCTGATGTTCATAATAGGTCTAGCATGTCGGGCAATATTCGACGGAACACTATCTGTTGATGATGCAGAAAAAGGTTTACCGCTGTTGGCACAGAGCCTGAATCCAATTTTAGGTGGCGTAATATTAGCCTCGATTTTTGCCGCTACAATGTCAACTGCCGATAGTCAAGTGCTTGCATGCACCGCGGCGATAACAGATGATATCAAGCCAGAATGGAAGCAAAATCATGGAAGAACCAAGCAAGTAACTCTGGTAGTTGCTGCGCTTGCCACTGGAATTTCGTTAATCGGTCAACAATTTCCGGGCTTTGGTGATTCGGTGTTTGCCTTGGTTGTATTCGCAGTCTACGGTTTAGGTGGCATATTTGTCCCACTTATACTCATTCGCATGGCTGGTTATGAGCCAGATTCTCAACATACCATCTCGATGATGATTGCCGCCCTACTTGGCGTTTTGATTTGGACGATATTGGGCTTTGGGGAATATGTATTCCCATCCGTTCCAGGCATGGGTGCAGCGTTCGCAGTTCACTTCACTTTGTGCTGGATTAGAGACGAGTCCCATCCTAATCCTCTGGGGCGTTACAATTTGCCAACTAAGCAGTTTGCTGCGATTGGCGCAGTTGTGATGGTCGCGCTGGTTGGTGGTGTAGAATACTCATACTACGCTATCGCTCCAGATGCTAGTGACGCATCGGATAAAATCGGCTCATATTCGGTGACTGGCGAGTATGGCTACCATGAAATTGCCCAAGGTTCTGAATTTATTGAGGACGGTGGTTCAATCACCATAAACGCTAGTTCAGATGATGCAATGAACTCGCTTGATAGTTTCAATATTGTCGGTGTTTTAGTAACCATCACGCACGAAGATACTGAAACGGTAAATGGCCCTCTATGTGCTGTAGCCGAGCCCCCACAAGATGATACGGTAGAAGCAACTATCTCACATGCAGACCTAAGTGCTGGAGAAGCCGATACTAATTCATTCGACTTCCAACTAAATTGGCACAACTCAAGTCTAGTGAACAGTAATGTAAGCAATATGACGAAAGCAGATATCGAGTCAATGTTAGATGGCGGCGGTATTGGCTTTGGTATGCATGACTTAGTAATCGGTGTTACTGTGCAAAATGGTGGTGGGCTTGGATGCAATAGTAATGATGATGGTCAAGATGTTAGTTATACCATTGAATTGGTTTCCCTAGACTATTCTGTTAACCCGGTCTAGGCTACATAATCACAGTCTAAATCGCATACCTTGATTGGCAACTTTCCATCCCATTTCAACTACCTGAGAATGCTCCTCACTCCATCGATCATAAACTGGATTGGTGTGATTTAGATGAAAGAAGATGATTTCAGGGTCGCCCTGCTGCTTGTATCCAAGCAGTTCTAATGTCTGTTTGATAGGAGGGTGGGGCACATTTTCTTGATTGCGTGACGATAATTCATCACCAGACCAAAATGTTCCATCTAGCAGAGCGATATCGATATCTAGATTGTTTAACCATGCACGAATAGATGTAGCGCCGTGTAAGGCAAGAGTTTCCTGCCAGGTATCGTGGTCTGGCAAATAGAGTAGTGATTTATTCTCTCCGCGTAAAACAAATCCGTGTGTATCAGATAGTTCGCCTCTGTGTGGAACTGTCAGTGGAGTGATGGTAATTTGGTCTAACTTTTCTGCTTGTTCGTTAGTGAACTCGTTAATCGAAAACACCCCTTGATTTACCATTAATTCCCATTGCGGCACGCGTTTGATTAGTCCTGCCATTTGCTTTGAGACATGGAGTTTTACGCCTCGGGCATTCATTGCTTCACGCCCAAACAAACCGAGTCCGTCTACGTGCCCTAGATGGGCGTGAGTCAACCATATATCGCTTGGTATTTGGTTCTCCAAATATTGTAATTGAGTGGTAAGATGTCGTGTGACATCAATGATATGCAAAC
>DAWS01000080.1:9294-9864 GCA_002506025.1 Euryarchaeota archaeon UBA111
CCATCCTGAGCGATTCCAAGCAAAACCAGCTCCGTCATGGTTAACGGATGATTATCTGTATCATCAATCTGTTTCATTCGATAAGTCATAATCACGAAGGACTCAAACCATATCTGTAACTGCGTTGCCATGAGGGGAATATATGGCTAGACCTGCAAAAGTAGAATTCCCCGGTCAAAAAAAACAGAGAGTCCGCTTACGCGGGACTAAGCATGCCAATGAAGCAACGGCAAAGAAGTTGAAGAAAGATTTGTCTAAATTATTAGATAATCCGCATGCTCATCTACCAACTATGCTGTGGAAAGGTAAAATGCGTTGGGGCAGAACTGACCCCGTTACCAAAACCCTCAAAGAATTAGACAAAATAATCAGTAAAAAATCAGATACAAAGTGGCTATCAAAACGTATGATGGCAAAACGTGGAGATCCTGTTGCTAAAGCGTTTGCTGGGTCATTACATGCATGTCACGATGAAGATTTCACTACAGTCGGAAAGTTTTCTTCCGCCTCATTTGGTTCTGCATCATTTGTTAGGCGAGGCGATGGAAAGCAGGGCTATCTAGCTGGACT
>DAWS01000043.1 GCA_002506025.1 Euryarchaeota archaeon UBA111
CCCGTTAATTCGACAGAAATAAATGTTTTATTACCGCTATTCATGGTGTCCAAGAATACTTCATAACCGCTAAACAAAAACCGTGGGGTAACTGAATTAATCTGCCATGCTTTACCCTCAGGAGAGTCAAAACGTAAGGCAGCGATTTCCCAATTTCCGTCTATTATGTAAACTCCGACAATTATTGGCCAAGCCTCAGATTCTTTGCTAATACGCGGGTCTAATTTCCAACAAGCAATTGCTACATTTTCAGTACGGTATAGTAGATCTGGTTCACCCCAAGCATTGCATGCCTCCTCCCAGTCAAGCGTGGCAACAGCATCCAGTGATTTTGCTAAGTCACGGCGATTCTTTCGAGGACTTATGCCAGAATCCAGTCGGTTTCTAAGCCAGTCTAATCTTTGCTGCTTAGTCAACATATGCTGAGCATAAGATTTCTTTCTAATCTGAGAAATCCCCAAATATACAGCTGGGGCTAATAGGAGAATACCCATGAACCATCGAGCAATATTGCCCCATTTCTTGGCATTTTCATCTGGCGGGAACCAAGGTTCCTCTCCCTCATCAACTAATTCATAGGTTGATATTATAGAATATTTAGTTGGTTCTGCAAAATCCCCCCATGAGGTATCGGCCGAGTTGTTGATGATTGATACCCGGAAGAAGTGGGTCCCGCGAGAAACTTCCATCGCAACACTCAACTTTCCTAGCGACATGGTTTTGACCTTAGATTGCGATTCAGACCAATCTTCCTGATTCTTTTCGATAAGTTCAATTTCAAATTGATTGATGTCACCAGTTAACTCTAGCATAATAAAGTGAACAGAGTCCTCCCAGGCATCAATTTCAATTCTATAAACATCTGATGTGTCACGGATTGAGTGAGTAAATTCTCCAGTCGTTGTAGTATCGAAGACATTTATTTGAGGCCAAGAGGAGTTATTCGTTGTACTGAGAATCGGTGGTAATGATGGAGCTTCTATGCCGCTATTAGCATCGCCAAAACTGATTGATGATGCTTGCAAACAAAAAACCGGTGCATCAATAGTTAATCGAATTGCGTTGCTGGAGGGCAATGGGAAAATGTGGCGCTCTACGCCCGAGCTGAATAAACCGCTACCAGTAGATAACCAAGAGGACTCAACCAATGACTCATAGGAATAATTGACATCATAATACTCTGCTGTAAAAATTAGGGCAGTTGTGTCATTATTGGTAATTATTAGGGTTGCCGATTGATGGCCGCAGAGATGTTGTGAACTCGCTAAATCAACAGTTCTGAATCCATCAGTTTCATGTGCAATGACGCCGATGGCCCATACCGTATTGGGAGTCGCGGAAGAAATTTTTAGAATTAATCTACCTTCTTGATTGAAATTTGTGAATTTAACATTTGGTTGTTTGTCAAAATTACCTACTGTCAAGCTGGAATGAAATTCACCAAGAGTAATTTCGGTAGAGGAATTTTGAAAGTAGGCTTCAACAACAACATCTGCAGATGAATGTTCAAGGCTAAACTCAATAGTCTCGCCAGAAGAGACAGCAAAACCGACATAGTTTGGTGATTCGTTAGCCGTGACTCCTAGAGTAATTCTCCCTTCATCATTATCGATAGCACTTCGCTCGGTAGTTAGTAATGGTGAGTTAGGATCAATACAGTCATATTTGACATCACATTTGTATGGAGTTTGAAGGTCAAATGCGGAACTTGGAGACGGTCGTGTGGCGGCGTATGTATCGCTTACACCGATCAGGTTTGCAGGGGTAAAATTTTCCAGATTGGGGTTTTCTATCACCAATTCAAGGGTGCCGTTTTGGGTTATCATGCCAGCTAAATTCTGTTGGTCGTTGGCTAATTCTACACCATTTAGCAATAGAGTAGAATTACAGGTTAAACAGTTGCTCTGGATGCTGTAATAATCACCACTCTGGACAACCCAAGATTTGTTGTATAGTTCTCCTGCGTGGTTAACCTGAATTTTGTCGATTAAATGATTTTCATAATCATCTTGTGTATCTATTGCTTTACAGGGTAAATAGGCTGCAGTGAGTAGTAAAAAGAGGCTCATCGCCGCTAGTCGTAACCCACCCTGCATGGTGTTGCGTTGGTATTGTCATGTTTGAAGTTAGGGTTTAGAAGGAATTATTCTTGTACGAATAGTGATAGCATACTCTATGGCGAATGAGTTGGGTCGAACAGTAACTCACCGCTACATGTATGCTCGAAGTTGGTCGTTGGGTGATAGAAAATCTCCTATTGCATCGACACCATGTTTAATCAGTCTGCATGGAGATCCTAAATTGGATAAGACCTTGGCACCGTTTACTGCAATAACTAATGACGAGATACCGCAGACTTTGACAATAAATGCAAATCTGCCCCTTTCACCACCGGATTTTGACAGTGATTCACCATCTTTTGAAGCCAGAGTGGGGCACGTCTTACCACCATCATTAGATGAGGCTGATGCCGGTGAGCCAGCTGGTTATGGTGGGCTATTACCAATTTCCTGGCAGCGATTAAATCATGATCAAAAACTAACTAACCTACCGACAAACCCGAGTATTATCGTCCTAGTGGACGCTGTGCAACTCGCCGGTCAGCAAAAGAAATTGATTGATGCGTTAGTTGCGATTAAACACCAATTCCCCGGAGCCTTGGTCTGGGCACCTGGCCTAGCTGGGCCAGATAATGTTGCAGTTTTAACTTGGTTTGGTGTCGATATCTTCGATCTTGCTCGATCCAGGCAATGTGCTGCGGCCGATATCCTACTAACTGGTTCAGGACCGCGTGAAAAGGTAGTTGGAGATGCATATGAGAATACGGATATGGACTCTCAACTCCTCCATTGGAAACTGGCAATTAATGAAGTGAAGTCGTCCCTAACTAGTGGGACATTACGTTCTTTAGTTGAGCAGAAATCTTTGAACAGTCCCAAACTTGTCGAGCATTTAAGGTATCATGATAAGATTACCAGAACAAAGCAGGGAGTCGGTATTTCACATGTGCCCAAAGATTTCACGCTACAATGTAATTCATCACAGTCACTGGCAAATCCCGTCGTTACTCAGTGGGTTGATTACATTACTACTCAGTATCAAGCTCCGGATGGTCTAGACAAAGTCCTGCTGTTATTACCGTGCTCCGCAAAAAAACCATACCGTATGTCAAAATCGCACAGGAAATTCCTCGACGCAGTCGGCAACACAGGTTTTCACGAGGTTATGGTGACCTCACCACTGGGACTTGTTCCCAGAGATTTAGAAGAGACTTGGCCAGCCTCGCATTATGATATCCCAGTGACTGGAACTTGGAGTGCAGATGAATTGGTCAGGACGGATGGCATGCTCAAATCACTAATAGAGCGCCATAATTACCACACAGTGATTAATCATTCTTCGATGGATTTTGAACTGGAGGGTGTAGATTATATCGACACGCGGCAAGGCTTACCCGCAACATCAAGTGATGCTTTAGACAATTTACGTCAAGCAGCTGCAATGCTGTTTAAACAGCATCAACTCAGAAATCGGAAACACCATAGGATTTTGCTCGATAACTTCAGTAGTGTGGCTCGGTACAAGATGAATAATCATAGATGGTTATCTGATGCTAAAATAAGAGGTAAACCACCATTTTGGCGAATCGAACAAGATGGAAAACAGATTGCTCTATGGTCCAACGATCGGCGGGGTTTCTCGTTGTCAAAATCATCCATACATCCGATTGCAGAGAATGCTTCACTTAAGCAGATAACAATCAAACCTGAAATTACTTGGAAGGGTGACATATTTGCTAGCATAGTCGAGCATTACGACCCTTCGATATTATCTGGTGACGACTTGCTAGTTATGCAAGATGCTAAACCCATCGGACTTGCTAGAGCAACAGCATCGGGTTGGGAATGGTCATCGACACCAGGAATGGTTGCAAAAGGTCACCAGCGCTTGTAGCAGCCATAATTTTGCATTTACAGATGCGGAGTGGTTAATAATGAGAGGCAAGTCGCAGGGATGCTTGAGTGGTTGTTATGGCACGAATGTATAAGTCGAGAAGAGGCAAAAGTGGCTCGTCCAAGCCATTTGTAACCGAGGCTCCTGAGTGGTCAAACACAGATGTAGAGGAAGTAACAAAACTTGTTGTCGAACTCGGCAAGTCTGGCCACACAACTGCAGAGATTGGCACCATCCTGCGCGACCAACATGCAGTTCCCAATGTAAAGTTAGTTACCGGAAAGAGAATTGGTGCAATTCTTGCAGAACATGAAATCGGTGGCTCATACCCTGAAGACATGATGAATTTGATGCGACAAGCAGTGCGAATTATTGAGCATCTAGGAAGCGGTAATCACAAAGATATTCACAACAAGCGGTCGCTAGAGATTACTGAGGCCAAACTCAGAAAACTTGCAAGTTATTACATCTCAGAAGGTAAGTTGCCGTCAGATTGGCGCTACAAGAGAGATGAGCTCAGATTAATGGTCGAGTGATTGATATACCACATAATCAGTAATCATCACACGGGTTGTTTGGCTTTCATGCAAAATATTGTAGAGACGGAATTGTTTCACAACGTCAAAACCCGAATCTACGCCATGGTTGAAAAAATCACTAATGTCGATAGCGTTGCTATATTTGCAACCGCAGATCTGGAAGGTATCGTTTCGTTAGCGTTTCTCGAATCGGCCATGATGGACGCAAAAATCCCCTATAGCCGTAAAATACTACCATCTACTCATAATCAGCCCAAGGGCGAGGATTATGACTTCTCTTCAAATGCGTCCCTAATTATCAGTATTGAGCAGTATGAAGATACCTGGGCAATGGATGAAATCGATGATAAGGGGCGGTGTAGGATTCTACCATTGGCAGTATCTGTCAGTCACCCAAATTCCTCAAAGCAACATAATGGAGCGCTGGATGTTGTTATACAGTCGGCAGCGATTGCGGCTTTACTCTCTGCTAACGGTAACAGAGTGAGGCGCTTGCGCCCATTGGCAGGATTTGGGCAGTGGTTACGTGAATCTCTCGACAATTCCTATGACCCGGTTTATACAAAAATCCGCGATAGTTTACAAAACGAGGGCACCATTCGTATAGTCCCAATTCCAGAAATTAGCAATCCTAATACAGATATGATTCCAGATTTCCCGAGTAGCATATTGCGACGCCTGTCAAAAAAGTGGCCAAAGATGGATTATGAACAACGCCGACAGGCAATGAGTGAGTTAGCACTTCCTGTGCTGCTGAACCCAAAAATATCAACTCCTAGGCTAGAAGAATTACTATGGTTTAGAATCGTTGTTGGTGAAGGTATGCAGGACTTACATAGCCAGATTCATTCAGCAATAATCAACTGGCCAGTGGAGGAAGCAAAGAAGAAATCGCATGCATCCGAGATACTCAAGAATCTAATTTCCACCGGTGGATTTGACTGAACCTATACGATGAATTCAAACCATAGTGCTGTTTCGGGGGTATATGGCCATAGAGCGGTTACTTACTGGTAGCATCAAAGACCAAATAAAAGATTTAATGTCCACAGAAGATTTGGTCATTGAGGCATTCAGAGACCTTGTAAAGGATGAGTTAAAGTCACACATTCGAAACAAAGTAGAAGCAGATCCTGAATTAAAAGCCGAGATTAAAGAAGCAGTTTCATATTATTTCCAATCCAAAGCTAGGTCGATATACGCTGAACTGAAGGCGACTAGAGCTGCTACAAGATTGGGTTTGCGTTTGTTGCCTGATGATTTGCAAGGCGAGGTGGGTGAGGCCCTTGTTTCATTATTTGAAAAGGAATTAGGCACCCTGCTAGAAAAAGCACTTTGAAGTTCCCATCTTCTATCAAAACTAGTTGTTACGGCTAACACTAGACAGAGTAAATTATGAGCCATGAGTTAGTCGTAGGCATGTGTTGGCCACCAAAGCGGGACGCGCAGTCCACCTCATGCTCATTTTTATGATGCTGTCAATACCATTTTCCAGCAGTGTCATAAGTTACTCAGAGGCACAATCAGCTGTAGTTTGTTGTGATGATGCACACGATGTTGAATTGTATCTGGTTGGAGGTTCTACTGGAGAACTTACACCATTCTCTCAGTTACTTACCGATGAAGCAAACAACGCAGTAATTGCCAACTCAATTACCTCACAGGAGACAGTTGGTGTCTGGAGTTTCGGCCGTGTCTGGCCTGGTTCCATCCCCGATTCTACTTGGAATTTGGTCATCAATTATCGCGTTAGCGATGCGGGGGGAGCGCAAATCAATGCAACTGCGACTGTCAAAATTGGCTCGCAAGTGTTTTCAGATTCAACCGATTTAGATTCTTCTGTGCTGGCCCAAGGTGAGGGCCAAATCCAATTTGCTATTCCAGTTGAAGCAATGTCTGTTTCGGCATCTAGTGAAATTGAATTAGAACTCAGTGCACGTTCAGTAGTTTTCAGTGTACCGGGCGGGGACGCAAAACTAGAGTTTCTGTGGGGTTCCGAAGAATTTTCCTCAAGTATCTCTGCAGAAATTCCGTTGATGGAACTTTCAATCGATGAACCTCAAGTTGAGGGTGGAGATGTCTATCTTTCAGCAGTCATAGACTCGCCATTTGGTTTAGATGCGCTGGCTTACTCAGACTCAATAGAGATGTTTGTTGACGGACTAAAGGTAGATGGAGACCCAATTGAGACTAAACGTGGGGATTCTATCGTTGTAACTTGGACATGGACCGATGCAGATAGTGGGACAAATAATGTTCAGGTTTCAGTCAGATTAAATCTACAACCCGACGGTCCGCTTATTCAAGGATCAACCCAGTTCACCATTCAGGTTACTGACACCGGGGGCGGGACTGGAACGTTCTATCCTGAGGAAGAACCTCTTAGAACCAGTGGTTCAGGCAGTCCATTAGCAATAGAACAGTTGATTGACCTGTCAAGTGATGATGGGCAACTTAAGATGGCGAAAACTACAATCCTCGAGATTGACGGTGAGATGGCTTTTTGGATGCGCTGGGGTATGGACCACATTGGCGACACTGATTTGTCACAGAACTCGGTACTGTTTAGTTGGGATAAGGGTGGTGTTACCGATGAAAACCGTGAGAGCAAGAATATCGAGAATGTTGAGAAAGAACAATTTGAACGACAAATGAAAACTCGGTATCGCAACTACATGAGTGCTATCAATGGCATGCAACTGCAAAGTAACGAACTTATCGGAGATTCAGGGGACTTTGATACAATTTCAGTATCAGTCGATTTGATGGGCGAAACCAGAGTGGTGAATCATCCTCTAAGCATCACCTTTTCAACTCTACAATCATTGCAAAGTGGACAACAAATCGAATTGTTGCGAAGTTTTACCACAACACAAACAACTCCCATTTGGCAAGATTACAGCATCACTGTCGAGGCTAAATCTTCTGTTTTGACTTCATTTGGCAACTCTGAAATGCTAGAATCAGACTACCTTTCTTTTTCGCACTCGCGATTCCCATGGGGTGAGGTTATTACCATAGAGGCCTCATCAACTAGTTTAGATGAGGATTTCACTATAATCGTACAGCCAAATGATAACTTATTGTTTGCACCAATGCCATTGACGATAATCACATTGGTCATCGTCTTGTTTGGTATGTTTAGTTCCTTATCCATGACAAAAAATAAACATCGCAGATTCCTCAATTTGGAGTTCATATTGGTGCCAATTATAGGATTAATATACCTCTTTTCATATCCGCCGTTATTCGTTTTCGGCGCTTCTGGTGTTGCCTCAATGCTTTGGGTTGTAACCGGTTTGATTAGTCCACGCAAGCAAAAATCAAACAAACAGGCTCAACCAGAAATTCAGGTCGATGTGCCAACCGTTGCTTGTCCATCTTGTGATACCAACATCCCGGTATTAAGCGATGAGAGGCCACTTAGGATTGCGTGTGGCGGCTGTGGCAAGACAATCAAGATCGTTGGTTAACTACAACTTAAGTTTCTTGAGAGATTTCACTAAGTCTCGACTTGCTTGATAATCATTGGGTGAAAAATATCCGTTGAAGTCGCCGTGCTCATCGATCGCAACTACTGCTTGCGGTGACCGCTGTCGAATTTTTTGCATCACAACTTGCAGGTCTTCATCCAATTTGACTTCCATAAAGTCCATTTCCATATGCTCTGCACAAGTGGCGTTTTTTGTGTCTGCATCAGAGTCAATGGCTAGCAGCAATTGCTTATGTCCAATCACTCCTTTTACTTTTGAATCATCTGCTAACACTACCAGCACGCCTCCTGGTATTGATAGAAGTCTTTTAGCGGCCTCCTTGAGGGTATCACTTAGACCAATTGTCATATGTTCGTCATTCAAATCCAAATCCGCAACCGTCACTTTTTCACTGGACATTGCTATGACGTAACCGGCCAAAGATTTGATTGTTCCTAATCATGAGTGAAGGTAATTTCGTTATCTCCAGAAATTATACCGTAACCGATTCTTTCTATTTGCACTGGGGTGTTCACAGCCAGTTGGTGGGATTCAAGCTTCCCATCTAATCGGCATATTTCACCATCGATTACCTGCACCAAAGATGCGTCTACGGAACTATTCTTGGAGGTCCAATGAACTATTTTCCGTTTGTCTGTCCGCTCCTTAGCGACAAAACGGGCGGTGTTGCCTTCAATATCAAAATCACCAAATTCCTTCAGTCTTAATGTCTTATGCTGTAAATCTGCTTTTTCGATGTATACTACTGCATCATGAAGTTGTATCTTCCTTGTGCCTAAACCAGTAGTATTTGGGTGAGTCGGCAGTTCTACAATCGTTTCATTAACTCCTTCAAGAGTCAGTGCAATAGGTTCTCTAATGAATGCAATTCTTGGAGCATCGTCATCAATTATCTTTATGTTGTGAGAATACAATGTGGCTAGTGGGACTGCTATATCTTTCTGTGTCACCCCTAATTCAATCCAAAAATTACGTAGTGCAGTCGCCTGAATTCCGCTACCTGATAGACTGGCGATAGTTGGTAGCCTTGGATCAGACCATCCCTCAAACAAACCAGATTCTATGTCTTTGCGCATCTGTGAGGTTGAAAATCCACCCCATTCATGGACTTTTACCCTTCCCCAATACATAGTCTCAGGGTATGTCCAGCCAAAATGCTCGTACAGTAGTTTCTGTTTACGCGTCGAATCCATCAAATCTTTACCTCGAATAATATGTGTGACGCCCTGTAAGTGATCCTCTACAGCACTTTGGAAATCTAATAGCGGCCATACGCGATATCTCGAACCGATGTCTTTACGTGGGTGTGGATTTGTCTCAGTGTCCTGAATTCTTAATGCAGGCCAATCTCGCAGGGCAGGATTTTTGAGTGCCATGTCGGTTCTAACTCTAACGACTGCTTCTCCAGGTTGAAAGCTTCCATCAAGCATGCCTTGCCATAACTCGAGATTCTCCAAATTAGAATATGCTCGACATGGACACTCAGTCATGCTAACACGATATTCTCTAAATGTTTCTGCACTACATTTGCAGACATACCCAAAACCACCATTAAGCATTTGTTCAACATATTGGTAATAGTGTTCGATTCTATCGCTGGCAATTACCATTCTATGTGGCACAAAACCTAGCAACCACTCTGCTTCTTTTTGAATTAGATCATAAGCCTCAAGCATTGGCGGCTTGACAGATGTATCGGTATCATCGAATCGCAGGATTAACTCGCCATCATATTCCTTAGCGTATTCGCCATTGATTATAATTCCACGTGCGTGACCAAAGGACAGAGGACCATTCGGATTTGGTGCGAACCGTAACACAACCTTGCCTTTTTCTGCGTTGAGTAACTCAGGTAATCCAGTCCGTTTGGCCTGTTTTTGTCGCTGTTCTAACAATTCTGGTGCTTCAGTTTCTAAGATGCTCCGTAGATAATCCAATCCTTCATCTGTTGCTAACTTATTGGCCTGAGCGACTTTTTTGGCGATTAATGGACTGAGTATTTTCCCATGCGGACGTAGGTCTTGACGTATGCTCATAATGCGGCCTATTACCGATCCTGGTGCTGCCTTTCCAGAATACTCAATGGCGTTTTGAATTGCCACATGCCATAGCATATTGTCAATCGCTTCATCCGGTGACCAATCCATGTCAAACACACACTCCTGTTGTCTGTACTTCATCAATTAAATGGTCAGAACAATGTCCTCTGTCTCCCGCTAGTGACTAACCTACTAGGCATCTCTGCTGAATTATTCTCGGACCAAATTCTTTTCACAGTTGACCAAGACCAACGCAGAGCTTCGTGGGGGACATCTTCTATCATTTTCCTTACTGCATTTATTGTTATTTGATCACTGGGATAACCGGAACCAATTTCAAAGCCAACAGCTTTCTCAATAGACTTTATTGCTTCGTCGCGCGCTTGCTTGGCGAGAATGCTAGCCATTCCGACAACAGGGTAGTTCTCATCGGCCTTGTGGTAACTATCAATTTTGGATTGTTGCCACGGCCATTTGTCGATTAGTTGAGCTACACGCTTGTTAAATCGTAGTGTATCAATGTCACAAGCATCACAAATTATCTGAACATTCTGCTTTGATTCAAGTCGCAAATTATTTACTGATTCTGCAAATAATTTCGTTTCAAGAATATTCAATCCATTTTTTTGCACAGCCAAATCTATTTCTGGAGTTTCACAGTATACTATCGAGTAATACCAATCCCTTTCTTCGCACTCTCTCAAGAACCACTGACGGATTTCCTCTCTTTTACTAGCGGATAAATCCTTAGAATCTTTTACGCCACGATCTGTCAACATTTTACAATCATCTCGAGGTATAGCAACACTACAAACAACCAGTGGACCAATAACTGGACCTCGGCCCGCTTCATCAACACCAATGGTAATCATATCAATCACAAATCTAAATCGTCTTCATCAGGTAATGGCACTGTCTTGGTATAATCTTGTTGTTTGTTCTTTTCACCTAGCAAATTTTGTGGGTCATTTCGAGTAGTCATGCTTGGTGTAAATTGTTTGGTCTGCAATGTATTATTTTCTATCCGTGGTGAATTAATACCTTCTACTGTAATTGAGTCAAGAAGTTCATCAGCAGTATTCATTACCGCAGTTTTATCATGATTGTCTAATACCAACTCTGCCGCATTGCGTAACTGTTCATTTACTGGGGCAGTAGGTGTTTTTATCCCCGCAGACTTGCTCTTGAATCCGGCAGTAAATTCATCAGCGGAAATTGATGGTGAGTCGAGTATTACTGCTGATACTTCCTTTCTTTCGAATTTGCGCATCCAATCATCTCCCTGCTTTGCTGCATCACTGTTCGCTAGGCCCGCCAACAATTCAGCATCCTGTTTCCGCAAAATACGGTCATTATACGCCCGCCGCAAAAATAATGCTGATATAAGTACAGAAAGTATTACCCATTTCCAAGCCAATATCACAGCAATTGAGGTTTCAATTTTTGCAAAGAAGTCGTCTTCGTTCGATGCAACTGATCCTGTTTGCCATTGGTCGCCCAAAAATTCTACACTCGAACTAAATGATATTGGCTCATCTGGAGCAAAACTGGACCTGATGGTAATGTTGAGGAACATAGTTCCATTGCTAGGCTGATCAGTAGGTATTTCTGCCCAAGCACGGACGGTGAAATTAGACCCATAGCCGATATCGTTTATTTCAAACGATCTTGGAAATTCTACACCATCCTCAATTATCGAACCAGTCGGAGGTATCAAAGTCATTGGTGTAAAGTGGGAACATTGTAGTTGCACTATGATTCCATCTGCAGCATTCCCATCATTCTTTAGTGTCATTGCAATGTTATATCTGCCGAGCGCATCCTCTTCAGCCACTAAATCTTGCAGTGACCAATTAATGCTCGGAGCGATAATTACCTCAACATCGATAGTCATGATGGATTCTTCCCTCCCTTCCAGCATGACTTCAAAGGTAACAATACCATTGGTATATGCATTAAACCCATCTTTAGTTAAAATCACAAAACTATCGATGTCAGCGTACGAATTCCGTGGAATCTCACGCGCTACTTCAGTTCCCTGAACGGTGACAAAACTAGGAATCTCGCTTACTGAAATCTTTACAATATCTTGATAATTTCCCTCATTGAATATTCGAAATTCTGGATTACAGGTTTCAGCCGGCAGTAATACGCAGTCATACTCATTTACTTCGACTGAATATGAACGATTCCAATCAATTTGACTAGCAATGTCAACATAGATAGCGCGACTAGCCGCCCCAGAGGGAGTAATTTTGACACGTAAATTCAACTCACCATCATTCTGGTTTGGTGACTGAAAGCCAATATCGAAGGTTCTAGTATCTCCGGGAAATAATAATTCGTCCTCAAAACCACCAAATATTGCAACAATCCAGCCATTATATTCAATTCTATCTGCAACAGGAATGCCTGAAACAGGTTGATTATTTTCATCAACTATTTGCAAATCGATAGACATCAAATTTTCAATATTGCCAGAATTCCTAACGGTAATCGGCAGGCGATTGCTAGAATCAGGACTGACAAGAATATCACTTCCACGGCCCACCAAAGTTACGTTGCTAAAATCCGTCATTAACAAATCAAAATTCCATGTTGACGCTGCTCCATCTAGACCAGAAGTTGCCGTCAGCGAAAATCTAGGTCCAGTTAGATATAGCGGACTAGAATCGATTACCTGAGGAATGTCGATCCATAATCTGATGAATTTTAGTTCGTTTGGGGCAAACGTTTCGACAGCTTTTCCGTCATTCACTGAGTTCATAGTCCAGCCCCACTGCCAGCCAGAATTAGTTGAAAGAGAAAATGTAACGTCATCTTCGTATTGGCCGTTGTTAGTCATATTTACTGCTAAGTTTGTTCTAACTCCGGGGTCTACAATGAATTCAGAGTCATCAACGACGCCAAAACTAAGGCTAGAATTCCTAGCAATTGTTAGTGTATAAGAACTTGAATAAACAACTGAAGGTTCAAGTTCCGAGGTTATGTTAACGAAGGCAGTCTGTTGTTCATAGGGAGCCTCATCGTCACATGAAAAGAAGAACCTAAATTGTCTTATTTGGTTCTGAGTGAGCGTAAATTGTTCTGGTAGGTTAGTTATTGAGATGTTCTCTGGCATACTATTAGAGAAGGTGATAATTGTTGATGAATTACCTACATTTCTCACTGTTATTGTTGCTTCAATAGTCTCTCCACGGTGGATCACATAGTCACTATCAGAGTTCAGTTCTAATTTGTTAGTCTCAGTATTATCTGCTTGAGAATTAATCACTATTGGTGATGCGATGCAGAGCAAGATTATGCTAAACATCACTATTCTGCGCATGATGTTTGGAAGTAACCTGACATTTCAAACAATACCATGCTTTGAGTCGCTATACTGGGTCTGGAATCACCTTTGCGATTTCCTCTAAGGCGAATTCTGCGCCGTTTAACGGGACATTTAGTTCAAACAATTCAGCAATGTGCGGGTCTATTTCCCCGAAGCAGCCAACATGTTTTCCGTTAATTATCACCTTAGCAGATCTACCATTCAACCATGGACCTTCATTATCTGGTAGTGGTAAAATTTCGTATTCATTAGCCCCCATGTCACGCAGGAACGCCTGGATTCTACCCCTTATTGCTGCGAAGCCACCACTTCTTTCGGCCACTAAAAATGCTAGTCTAGTTGAGTTTTTGTGGTCCCTTACGACAGTGCCCAATTCGTATACACTTTGGGGCAAGTCATGGTGGCGGTTGGTTGAAAGCAACCTGAGTAATCCCGGCAACAAGTATTGGCGTAGCAAGGTGTGGTCGATTGTAATTGGGTTGGTAATACGAGTGACTTCACCTACACTTTCCCATCGCACGAGATTAAATTGGTCATCATCGTTAGATAACGTCAGTGATTGTATTTGCATCATCCCTAAACCTTGCATTGAATTTCCGACTCTGCGTAGTAAATTCGCATCGCTGCGAGGTTT
>DAWS01000017.1:0-2355 GCA_002506025.1 Euryarchaeota archaeon UBA111
ATAATGCGTGGTGGACCAGTTGTTGTTTCGAACACTGGTTCTTCTTCGGCCATGATGCTTCGAGCCCCCTGCAGTTCATCAATTCAACCCTTGCGAGGGAAAATTCAGACTTCTGAAACTTCGCCATCGGCCAGTGGTGGTAGACCTTTCTTGGCTCTAACATAGTCGGTGTAATTACCGTAGTATACAGTAACAACTCCGTCTTGTAGTTCCCATATTCTATTGACTACTTGGTCAAGGAACCAGCGGTCATGAGATACGGTGACAAGTGAGCCTTCGTAATTCAGTAATGCTTCTTCTAGAGTGTCTTTGGAATCCATATCTAAGTGGTTGGTTGGCTCATCCATCAGCAGCAGGTTGTTCTCCTCAAGGAGTAGTTTGAGTAGGGCTACTCTGGCACGTTCGCCTCCAGATAATTGTGATAATTTGGTTTTAACTTGCTCGCTAGAGAATTGGAATCTGCCTAAGGCCGCACGGATATCTCCGTATTGGAAATCAGGTCTCAACACTTCGATTTGTTGAACTGGATTAAGATTGAAATCAAGGGTTGCGTGGTCCTGATGGAAGTAGCCGATTTGACAACCGGGTGCTAGGTCGCGCTTGCCAGAATCCAGTTTTAATTCACCATTGATGATCTTTAACAGAGTGGTTTTTCCTTGTCCGTTACCACCAACAATACCGATTCTGTCGCCTTTGCGAATCTCGAGATCTTGATTGTTTAGGATTGGCCTTTCCAGTCCGTCAAAGCGCTTAGAGCCGCCGTCAATTTGCAATACGTCCATGCTGGCTTTATCGGTAGCTTCTAGTTTGAGAATCAGCGGTTTACGCTTCTTGGGCACCCTCGCTTTGAGTGCCTTGAGTTCTTGTTGATAGCGTTCGAGCATCTTATGCTTAGCAGAGATAGATTTGTCATATTTGTTGGCCCGCTTCATTTGCTGAAGTGCGCCAGTAGTTGACTGCATTTTCTTCTCCATAGTTTTGATTCTGTCAGCCAGTGAAGCTTCACTCGAAACCTTCTGTTTGATGAATTGGGAGTAATTGCCTTTCCACGGCCATGCTCTAAGATTGTCAACCTCGACTATTCTGGTGCAGACTTGGTCGAGGAAGTAGCGGTCGTGAGAAACAATAAGTTGGGCGCCTTTGAAATCCTTGAGAAATGCTTCAAGCCATTCAGTGGTCTGAATGTCAAGGTGATTTGTCGGCTCGTCGAGGAAAATCACATCGACTCCAGCAAGACCAACTAACTGTCGGGCAAGGGCAAGTTTGGCTTTTTCGCCGCCAGATAGGGCACTGACTTTCATATCCATAGGGTGTTTGTCAAGTCCAAGTCGCTCGAGAATTCCTTTAGCAATCCCAGCAACATTGCCGCCGCCGCTACTAGCTAACATCTGTTGCAATTCACTATAGCGTTCCATGATTGGTTCCCAATCACCGTCATAGAATGATGGGTCAATCATTTGCGCTTCGATTTCAGCAATCTCCTCTTCCAATTCTTGAAACTGTCGACCCTTGCGACCTAGTTCTTCCTCGATAGTGGAATCTGATTCAATATCGCGAATTTGTGTTAGATATGCAATGCGTATCCCGGGCGCAAAATCGATGTCACCAACATCTTGCTTTTGTTCGCTGATAGTGTTTAGGAGCGTGGTTTTGCCAGCTCCGTTATGGCCGACAATCCCAATTCTGTCACCGTCATTGACAATCATGTTGATGTCTTTGAGGACATCTACAGGTCCGAAACTTCGGTCGACACCATCAACGGTAATCAACTCCCTAACCACATTATCACCAAACCTATCGGCTGATTACCAATTGATAAACCAAGTCCTTCAATGACTTAATCAAACGCAGTAAATGCCTTGATGATGCGCTGCCGTCTTGCTCGGTCGGCACGACGCTGTTTTTCTAGTTCACGCCGGGCGGCAATCTGCCCACGCATCATCCCGGGGCAACCAAACAAACATACGGATAATCCTAGCACTCCGCCGATGGCTATTGATGAAAACAGCGGTAGTCCGAGGATTAGTGAGTTAGAGAACCCGGTGATAGTGCCAACAATTATGCCGACACCGAGTGGTTTTTGCAGGGTTCGATAAATAAGAGACGGTGCACTCATCTTGGCTGTAGAATTTTGACTTTCTACCTCAGAAAGGGTTTCATCACTGTCTATAGTCATTTGATAGAAAAATCCCATGACGGCTTATAAACTAATTGCCAACTGGTATAAACCTCTCGTTGGTTGTGGATGTTTCACGGTAAGCGAATACCGCAATACAGTCAGTTTTATCCTTGGATTTTGGCAATCTCTGCTTCATGGTGTGAAAGTAGGTTACGTAGTTTCACTTTCAGCGACGG
>DAWS01000017.1:2777-3235 GCA_002506025.1 Euryarchaeota archaeon UBA111
TTCTTGGCTTTCAATTCTCCAAGTAACCAGTCACGGGTTGTTTGACTTGCACAAATATCTGCATCGCTACCTGAAACATCAACTCCAGCATCCTGCATTGCGGCTTTCATGGCTTCCATGTTTGGATGAACAATTAGGTAAGTATTCTTCATGTTGCGACCGTCGAGCACAGCCTGTTCAACCAGCGGTGAAAGTTTCAGGTTTTCCTCGAGCGGGGCTGGAGATACATACTTGCCATTTTCAAGTTTGAACTGACTCTTGACTCGGCCGGTAATAGAGAGGTAACCGTCTTTGTCTAGTTTGCCAAGGTCACCAGTCCGGAATACACCTGGCTCAATGATGACTTCATTGGTTGCAGCTTCATTATTCCAGTAACCCTTCATGACGTTGGGACCATGGACAATAATTTCTCCTTCATCGGCTCGGTCTGGGTCATCCCATGCATCTGTGTCGATGGT
>DAWS01000061.1 GCA_002506025.1 Euryarchaeota archaeon UBA111
AGTCCCTTGGATTCATAACGGAGTTTCTTGTGGATTTACTATGGGCGCCATTGTTGAGCCATTGCTAAAAGAAGACGGTCAGCCATACACGGCGGCTGTCTTGATACCGACAATCAACAACGCTGAGGAATTAGAAATCGTTCTCGAACGATTGTCAAAGCAAACCTATCCTCATTTCGAGGTCGTTATTTCGGATTCAAAATCCAAAGACCACACAAAACAAGTGTGTGAAAAATACGGTGCAACATGGCTTGACGATTCATCTAACAATCGTGCAGATGCATGCAACTTTGCCTTAAGACAAATGGACCATGATTTGGTATTGTTTACTGATGATGATACTATTCCGCCACTTGATTGGGTTGAGAAATTGATTCGCTGGTTTGAAGATCCAGAGGTTGGCGCTGTGGGCGGACCAAACTTTGCCCCTGATGATGATTCGTTTGGCGCAAAATGTGCAGATGTAGCATTCTGTACAAAATTTATGACGGCTGGAACACGTTATGGAGCTCAGCCAAAAGGAGAATTAGTGCCAATATCTCACAACCCAGGTGTCAACTGTGCTCATCGTATGGCCAACCTTAGAGAAGTTGATTTCTTTGAGGAGGGTTGCATCGGAGCAGAGGATGTCGTATTAGATGCGAAAATTCAGCGTAAGGGTCACAAGTTGTTCATCGACCCATCTAACGTCATGCCTCATCGAAGGCGGGTGCCTTTCAAGCCCTACATGAAGCAAATGCGAAACTATGGTTATACGCGCATGGTCGCTAACAAGCGTTGGCCGGAAATCTCTCGTTGGTCACACACTGCAATCGGTTTCTTCCCACCTTTGGCAGTGTTGTCAATAATTGGGGTGATTTACGGAATGTTATCTGGCGGTGCAGCAGACGATTACTGGCTAACTATTGAAGGTGAGTGGACTCTGCCAAGGCTGGCATTCCACGGCTTAGGTGGTGGAATGTTGGCTTACATTGGTATTTGTTGGCTAGGTGCTGCTATTGGGACCTCCCCGCACCGTAGTTTTGGCACTGTTTTTCTCGCACCACTATTCGTTTTCCTAGCCCATTGGGCTTATGGCCAAGGAGTGATTAAGGCGTGGCGAGAAATAAGTAAAACCGGTGGCAAAGCTGGTGTTGGACATCAGATTGACGATCGAACCCGTACTGTTTGAAATGCAGAAAAATCAGCCCTTCCACCGCAAAACTAGCCGTAACTGCTTAGTTAGATGAAAGTAGCCGCAGGTCACATGAGTGGACTTTCCTTCTTTGAAAGATTGTCTGCCTTGGACAGACCTGATGAAACCAATGATACGGAACAAATATGGATGATAATTCGCACATTCTTAGGAATTATCAGGGTGATGATATTTGTCTCAATCATCGTTATTGCGGAGATGTTAGAAGAGATTTTTATTGGCAATCTTAGCCTTGCTGTTTGGTCTCTTATCGTTGGCATACCGCTATTTGTTCTACTTTCATCCCTAATCATCCTAGGTAACAAACGGTTTATCGATAAACCGGCAAAATCCGACAATACGACCGTATTGCGACCGATTCTCAAGCGCGTTTAATCACAAACCAGCCATATCACCTGTTTGTATCGTCCACTGGCTAGCATATACCCCGCCAGCAGCAACTAAATCGTCATGTGTGCCACGCTCAACCACTGCGCCGTCGACCATTGACAGAATCTCGTCTGCATTTCTAATAGTGGATAATCGGTGAGCTACTGCTATCGTTGCTCTATCATCGCCGCTTGCGATTAGGTTCTCCTGAATTCTACGTTCGGTTTCTGCATCAAGGGCACTTGATGCCTCGTCTAGAATCAATAATGATGGGCGTTTCAGCAGGGCTCTTGCGAGAGAAACTCTAGCTCGCTGACCACCAGATAGTTTTGCTCCACGATCGCCGACCATTGTGTCCAAACTGTCTTCCAGCTCTTGGATGAACTCCCAAGCCCCAGCTAATTCAAGGGCTGTTTGTAAATCCTTATCATCGGCAGTCTGATTATAGATTACATTATCTTTAACCGTGCCATAGAATAAGAATGGCTCTTGGCTAACAAAGCCTATCTTATCCCTGACAGAATCAAGGGTATAATCATCTATCGATATTCCATTAATCAATACCTTGCCACTGTCTACGGTATAATAGCGCATGAGGAGTTTCAAAATCGTCGTTTTTCCTGCTCCAGTGTGACCCATTATTCCTAAGAAATCTCCCCCCTCCGCTTTGAACGAAATGCCGCTCAGTACAGGCACAGAAGTGTTGGGGTAGGTAAAATGAACATCTTTGAATTCAACCGAAGTTATGTCGTCAACAAGTTCAATTGCATCTTCCTTATCATAGATTTCAGGTTCTAAATCGACTACCGCAAATACTCTCCGAGCAGCTGCCTCGCCTCTTTGCAATTGATTGATTAGAATACCAAAAATGAACAGTGGCATTGTCATCCTCGTGCTTATTAAGAGGAATGTTACCAATTCTCCAGTTGTGATCTGACCATCTCCGGCTAACGCACCACCAACTGAAACCAGCAGACCAAATGCTATACCAGCGATAACGTAAATCATGGGGACAAACCGATTGCGATCTTGGCTAGCCCCGATTGCTTGGTTGCGGTAGGCTGCCGATTCTCGATTAACTCTCTCAGATTCCCAGTCTTGAGCATTGTAGGCTTGGACGACCGATATGCCTGATATGAGGTTCTCCAGCACTGCAGTGATATCACCGGTTGACTCTCTTTGTTTACGGTACTTTCGTTGTACTCTGGTCGAAAACCAATAAACCAACGGAACAATCATGACAAGTGGACCAAAAACGACTGCAGCGAGCTTCCATGACATCGTGATGAGGATGACAAAGGCAGTGAGGAATGTCACGATAATTCGGATGATGGAAGTTGACGAGTCAGCGACTACGTCTTCTAATTGGTTCACGTCACTCGATAACACCGACATTATCTGTCCGGTTTGCCGCATATCATAGTATGAGGCTTCCATGGAAATGACTGATTTTGTTGCATCCATTCGCAAGTCGTGTTGAATTTTGTAGCCCAGTGTTTGCCAAGAATATTCTGACAGCCCTTGGAAAAAAGCCAAGAAAAAGAAGCCCAAGAAAATTAAGAAACCATAGCCTATTTCGATGTTGCCAGGGATGGCAATAACAAAGTCCTGT
>DAWS01000120.1:0-1064 GCA_002506025.1 Euryarchaeota archaeon UBA111
TTTACACTCATTGATAAAGGTGAATCCTGTGGTCTGGCTGGGTGAGAAGGTGTCAGAACCAGTCTTGGACATTCGTAATCTTCATGTTTCAGTGGAGGGTAAAGAGATAATCAAGGGCATCGACCTTAGAATCAACTCTGGTGAAATCCATGCCATTATGGGCAGAAATGGTGCCGGTAAATCTACCTTAGCACATGTTTTGATGGGCCACCCCGCATTTGAAATTACTCACGGAGAAATTGACTTTCTCGGCAAGTCAATAGACGAATATGATGTTTTTGAAAGAGCAAGAGCCGGTATGTTTCTTTCATTTCAATATCCACCCTCAATTCCAGGTGTTCAAGTCGGTAACTTTCTCAAGAAATCGGTGAACAATATCAGAGCTGAAAACGTCAAAGCGCGCGAATTCCGCAAAGAACTTACTGCTGCAATGGACAAACTAGAAATGGACAAGAGTTTCTTATCACGTTACGTCAATGATGGCTTTAGCGGTGGGGAAAAGAAGCGCTTGGAGATGCTTCAAATGATGTTGCTAAAACCTAACCTAGCACTGCTTGACGAAACTGACTCTGGACTAGATATTGACGCACTAAGACTAGTAGCGAAGGGCATCAATGAAACCGCCGAAAATACGGGTGTCTTGGTAATTACCCACTACCAGCGTCTGCTTGACCTTGTTAAACCAGATTTCGTTCACGCGATGATTGACGGTAAATTCGTTAAGTCAGGTGGCCCGGAACTGGCTCTGAAACTGGAAGATAAAGGATATGATTGGTTGGAGGCATGAAAATGAGTGACGAGGCAATGAATGCAGTTGGCGAATACAAGTATGGTTTCCACGATCCGGAAAATGCAACCATCAGATTTGATAATGGCTTATCTGAGCAAGTAGTCAGAGACATCTCAGAATTGAAAGAAGAGCCTGAATGGATGACTGAAATCAGAGTAAAAGCCTATCATCATTTTATGGAACGGCCGATGCCTGATTGGGGCAATTGCAATATGTTGGAATCGATAAAATTCGATGATGTCACTTATTTTCTACGTTCATCCGATAAAACGGA
>DAWS01000120.1:1435-2348 GCA_002506025.1 Euryarchaeota archaeon UBA111
GAACTCTAATCATCGCTGATGAAGGAAGTAGTATCCATTACGTTGAAGGGTGTACTGCTCCAACATATTCAACTGACTCACTTCACTCAGCGGTAGTGGAGCTAGTTGCGATGGATGGCGCGAAAATCCNNCAAAAATGGTTAGGTGGCGTTACAGCACAGTATGAATCTGAAGCCGTCTATCATTCAATAAGAGAAGACTTGGAGGAACAAGGCGTTATTTTCCTAGACATGGATTCTGGGCTCAAAGAACACCCAGAATTGGTGAAAAAATTCTTCGGCACCGTGATTCCCTACGCTGACAACAAATTTTCTGCTCTGAACACCGCAGTTTGGAGTGGCGGCTCGTTCATCTATGTGCCAAAGGGAGTACACGTCGAGATGCCTGTGCAAGCATACTTCCGCATCAACGCTAAAAATATGGGGCAATTTGAAAGGACTCTAATTATCGCTGATGAAGGAAGTAGCATCCATTATGTTGAAGGGTGCACTGCTCCAACATATTCAACAGACTCACTTCACTCAGCGGTCGTGGAGTTAATTGCGATGGATGGCGCGAAAATCCGCTACTCTACTGTTCAGAACTGGTCTGCCAATGTCTACAACTTGGTTACCAAGCGAGGTATTGCTCACAAAAATGCCGTAGTCGAATGGGTAGATGGCAACATCGGCTCAAAACTCACCATGAAGTATCCTGCAGTCATTCTCAAAGGCGAAGGGTCACATGCTGAAATCATCTCTGTGGCCTACGCCGGTGAAGGACAACACCAGGATGCTGGTGCAAAGGTACATCATCTGGCACCTAATACTACCTCCAATATATTATCGAAGTCTATCTCAAAAAATGGTGGTAGATCGTCATATCGTGGTCTACTGAAGGTTAACCCTAAAGCTCACGGATGTCGCTCAAAAGT
>DAWS01000120.1:2735-5149 GCA_002506025.1 Euryarchaeota archaeon UBA111
ACAATGGAAGTAGGCAATTCATCAGCCGACTTAGAGCACGAAGCTAGTGTTTCAAAAGTATCGGGCGACCAACTATTCTACCTCATGAGTCGAGGATTTAGTGAAGAAGAGGCGATGGGACTAATCGTTAACGGGTTCTTTGAACCTTTTACCAGAGAATTGCCCATGGAATACGCAGTAGAACTAAACAAACTCCTTGAACTTGAGATGGAAGGTGCAATTGGATGAATTATTTGGAAATGCCAGTTCCAAATAGGTCAGAACACCTTTGGCGCTATACTTCTTGGAAGAAGATCCACCCCACTAAGGTTGACGCAGTGCCAAAAATTGAATCCGCTACGGTTACCATCAATGGACTGGTTACTAAACCGTCAAACACTACTAGCTTGACTCTGAATAATGAGATATCGCGGGCTTTCTTAGCAGAATCAAATCAGGAACTACATACGATTATTGTTGATGATGAAAATAAAGACCTAAGCATAGAAATTGCAGGTGATAACAAATTAAACTCATGCAACCTAAATTTTGAAGTGAGGTCATCAGGCAGTATTACAATTTGCATTACTGGGAAAACGGACTGGTTCGGTTTATCGATAAACGGCACAGTTCAACCAAATGTCCAGCTATCATTTGCCATAGTAAATGATTTAGTTGAATCTGCTACTATGCTGAGGACTGAAGACTGGAGTATAGCTCGAGATTCCACCCTCGAGTATGGTGAATTATCAACTGGAGGCTCAAGAATCAAAAGCGACATTAGAACCTACCTCAAGGGCAACAATTCCACTCTAGATCAAAACATCGCGGTAAATTGCGAAACTACGAGAGTAGATGACCACCACATCGAGATACACCACCAAAGTGGATACAGCAGTTCATCGCTAAGCGTAAAGTCAGCATGCGCAGACAAAGGTCATGCAATCGGCACTGGTCTGTTGGCGATTGAAGAGGACTGTGACAAGACTGATGCTGGACAGGTGTTCAAAAATCTATTACTTTCCCCCCAAGCCAAGGCAGAATCAATTCCTGAATTAGAGGTATTATCCGACGATGTAAGCGCTGCTCATGGTGCGGCCAGTTCCTCGATTGAACCAGAGCAAATTCACTACATGATGGCACGCGGTTATACTCCTGAAGATGCGCAAGCAGCAATAGTTGAAGGATTTCTAATCAGTAGTTTTGCTAAAATGAAAAATGATACGACCAGACAGTTTTTACTCGACGCACTATCTAAGCAAACTCACGAGTGAGGTGAAAGGCGTGCGTGAAGATTTCCCAATCCTACAACGTGAAATCAATGGTTATCCGCTGGTTTATTTTGATAATGCAGCAACTACACAAAAACCGAACTCAGTCATTGATGCAATGAATGATTATTACTCAAATTCAAACGCCAATGTCCACAGGGCTGTTCATACCCTTGCTGGAGAGGCTACTGAGGGATACGAATCATGCCGTCTAGCACTTAAGGCGAGATTTAATGCTAATCGAGCAATAATCACTAGCGGAACGACAGAAGCGATCAACCTAGTTGCCCATGCTTGGGGTAGAGCAAACCTATCAGATGGTGATGCGATAATTCTCACAGAGATGGAACATCACTCTGACATCGTACCATGGCAAATGTTGGCTCAAGAGATGAACATTGAGCTACGCTACGTACCTGTGCAGAAAGACCTGACATTAGACATGGATCTATTCGAGGCCGCCATTGATGGCGCTAAATTAGTGTGCGTAGTTCATATTTCAAACGTACTAGGAGTCTGCAACCCGGTTGAAAAAATCGTTGAAATTGCAAAACAAAACGGTGCTAAAGTATTGCTCGATGCGGCTCAAAGTGCACCGCATCAAGACATTGACTTTGTTGCTTTGGGTGCCGATTTTATGGCATTTTCAGCCCACAAGATGTGTGGACCGACCGGTATCGGAGCACTGCTCGTTTCCGATGAGGCTTTTGATGAGATGCAACCATTCATGGGCGGCGGAGATATGATTGAAACTGTTTCAATTCACGGGTCAACTTATCAGCAAAATGAACAAAAATTTGAAGCTGGGACTCCAAGAATCGCTGAGGCAATTGGTTGGACGCAAGCAATCAACTGGTTGAATAATGTTGATGTAGAATCAGAACACAAAAGAATCCTAGAATCCGCCCGATGGCTATCTCAACAACTTCGAGATATGGGTATGACTGTTTACGGCCGCCATGATGATAACGATGCTGCTGTTGTCTCATTCCTCCACCCAACTATGAACAGCGAAGACCTAGCTCACCTACTCGATGCCCGAGGCTTTGCGGTAAGAACTGGTCACCACTGTGCCCAGCCTTTACTCGACCGATTAGAAATCACTGGAACCGTTCGAGTCTCATTATACTTTTACAACACTCATGAGGAAGTGGTTTCATTTGT
>DAWS01000097.1:0-2675 GCA_002506025.1 Euryarchaeota archaeon UBA111
TTACTGCCTTCCCTTGTATCGTCATGAATGAAAGTAAACAGAGCAATTGCCTGAGAATCCTTGGTCAACATACTTGCACCATAACCATCAGATTGGGCTTGTTTTACCGCCTCAGCAATATTCTCTGATACAGTGATGCTGTGCTTTTTAGCCATATCTGCTCTAATGAATAATACCTCTTTACCGCTGGAAAAGCCCTTAACTCCTGCTTCTATATCAGTTATGCCAGCAACTGATGAAGGATTGATTGACTGGGATTCAAGATAGTCGAGAACTGCGTGAGCATATGGGTGAGAGGACCGCTTCTCTAGACCACCGGCTAAGGCTATGGCTGCGTTTCTTTGTCTTCCTTTAGCAATAGTTATTGAGCCAACTATTGGTTTGCCGGAGGTGAGTGTGCCAGTCTTGTCTAGCAAAACATGGTTTACCTTTGATAACTTTTCAAGAATACTACCGCCTCTAACAACTGCACCCATGCGTGAAGCACGACTCAGAGCCGCAGCGTGTGGCATTGCAGCAGCGAGGAGAAGACCACAAGGGCAGGCAACGACCCAGAGCAATAGAATAATTTTCCAATTGCTTGTTGGGAACATAAAATACCAAATTGCAACTGCGCCAACAAGGACGATTGGAACCCAAATTGCGCTAAACTTCTCTATTTGATTCTGGATTGGTGCTTTATCTTCTTTGAAACTATGAATTGCTTCAATCAAACCGGATAGGCGTGTTTCGTCTCCCACCGCAGTAACTTCAATCAAAACTGGCCCCGTCGATAAGACAAGACCTGCGTTTAATTCATCGCCCTTCACAACCTCAACAGGCACTGACTCACCGGTAAGAGGCGCCTTATCTAGTGCCCCAAAACCATCAACTATTACTCCGTCTGCTGGAATAAGTTCACCACTTCTAACTTCCAATATATCTCCAATATTTACTAAGTCCATCGAGATGATTTCATGTTCCTCGTGGGTTCCATGGTGGTGGTCATGACCATGATGTTCATCGACTGAAGGTTGAAGCAGACCGTCACCTTGTTGCATAGTAAAAGAGGTAAATTGTTCTGGTTTTACCAATTTAATTTCTGGATTTATCACTTTTCTAGCAGTTCTCGGTATTCTGTCGAGTCCCCCTTGCATGAGCTCACGAGCATTTTCCAGTGCACTCGTCTCTAGGTGACCAGCCATGGCTACTAAAATAACAACCATTAGCGCTTCTTCCCACATACCCAGTATTGATGCTCCAATTACTGCAATGCTGGTCAGCACTTGGAAACCCATCTGCTTTGAAAGCAGACTTGCAGTTGCCTCATGGAACATCTGCAGTCCACCAACCATCACACCATAGGCGCCAATCAAGCCGATAACAATCGGCGACCAGCCAAGAAATTCCCCAATAAATATCAACAACAAGATCGGTATTGCTATCGCACCACCAAATAATCGCCATTGATCTGGTCTGAGCCTAGTAGTGGAAGCCTCAATGAATTTAGGCTCAAATCCTGTAACCTGCATAAGTGACCGATTCCTCAATTCTCGCAATTCTCTTCCAGGGTTAGGGACTAACTGTAGTAGAACCTCGTCATCTTTGCTAATTTCTACATCAAGGACTCCAGGCTGTCGTAAAAATAGACGTCTGACATCCTTTTTCTCGATATTGTTACGCTTTGCTATTGAATCTGGTTTTGCTGATGAGAGCAGATTCAGAGGGACATTCGGTGGGTGTCCTAATGACTTCATCACCGTTGAAACTTGAGACATGGTTCCTTGATCAAGATCTACTGTCAACTTGATGTCGCCTGCTGTAGCCGATATCTCTGGGTTAACTACCTGTTTGAGATGAGATAAGCCACGCATAGCTTTAGATGCGCAGTCGGGACAATCCATCGCAATCAAGGACCATTCAACCTGATACTGGCCACCAGCCTGCTCAACAACGGTTGTATCAATAATCTCAGCATCAATTACCTCTTGATTGGATGATTGAGACGGCTTTACCGATGATTTGGCCTTGTTGCTACCTTTTTGCCGTGACGGCTTTGGGGAATCGTCCTCTAACGACATGAATGATTCGGCATCATCCTTATCCGCCATGATAGTTGGATGTCGTCAATGTTCATCAAATATATCATTTAGTGCTGGGATTAATTACACGACAAAATTGATGAAATATCCACTACACGCTCTGCGTATGAAGTGGCTTCCCGACGACTGGAAGCCAAAAGTGGTTGCAGTCGACATAGACGGAACCTTGACCAACGAAAATAAGCTAATTGAACCGACGGTTATCGATGCTTTGCAAAGATTGGAGGATGCCGGGATTCCGGTAATATTAGCCACTGGTAATGTTAGGGCTATTACTTATGGACTGTGGCGTTTTCTAAACCTCAGTGGCCCGATATGCTGTGAAAATGGTGGTGTTTTATGGCATCCAGATTGGGGCGAAACAAATTACCGTGCTGACGGTAGCGAAGCAAAAGCTGCAGCTCAATGGTTAGCAACCAAAATTGAGGGTTTAAACTGGGAGGGCATCGAAACCAATCAATGGCGAGAAAGTGAGTGGTGTCTCGCTCCAGACGAAGATTTGGCAAAGATTACTCAGTTGATTAACGAAAGTAAGTGGTCACATTTGTCGGTTGTCAGAACTGGCTTTGCAATCCACCTAATGGAGCCACAATT
>DAWS01000097.1:3067-3278 GCA_002506025.1 Euryarchaeota archaeon UBA111
TTATGCGTTGGCGATGCGCCAAATGACCTGTCAATGTTCGAAATTGCGAGATGGTCTGTTGCGGTAGGAGGGGCTTTTGCTTACGTGTCACAATCGGCTGATGTGGCATCACCATTTGCTCATGGCAAAACCATTGCGCCGCTAGTTGATGCAATTTTATCTTAGATGCTAGGCATTGATTATTCAATACTACATTTTTTAGAACCAACAT
>DAWS01000036.1 GCA_002506025.1 Euryarchaeota archaeon UBA111
CGTCAACAGATTTAGCCCCTTCTTTGTGAACCTTGTCAGCCGACTTTGATGCTTCATCGCGGGCTGCGTCGAGAGTTGCTTGGGTATTTGCTACTGAATCATCTGATGCTTTGGACACAATTTCCGCAGATTTCTTCCGGGCATCTGAGACTATTTTTGACGCTTCTTCCTTGGCTTGTGACAATTGCCTTGCAGCCTCTCTTTCGGTTTGTTTGATTTTTCGCAAGACATCAGCCATTGTCAAAGTCATCACCTGTAATTTTGTCCAACTATAGGGGGTTTATGAGTGTAATGATTTGAAGAAGATACAATTTTTTGCTAAATCAAAACACGTTGTCAATCATTTGGTTTGTGGCCTCTAAATCTGCTTGCCATACCAAATGGCAATAACAAGCGCCCTTGTACGTTCTCAAAGCCCACTTCCCGCATTAATTTACGGTAATATCCATTGGTTCCATAATGCGAATAAGTTTTGGCCAAGCCTTTCCAGGGGTGGTCTTTCTTCTTGGTAACATAACGCGCCATCCATTGGACAACTGTTGACATCCAAATTCGGCCAGCAAGACCATGTAACCAATTGGCTTTTCCAGCATCACATATCACTAACTGCCCGCCGGGTTTGAGCACTCGCAGTATTTCCTCCAAACCCTTTCTCTTGTCTTGAAAATCGCGGAATGAGAAGAGACAAAATACTCTATCAAATGTATTGTCAGGCAAAGGTATTGATTCCGCAATCGCGAGGACATAATCTGCGGGCCCTTCGCCTCTAAGTTTGCGCGCCTCATTGACTCTTACTTTAGCAACTTTTAGCATCTCTTCAGATGGGTCCAAACATGTCAAATCAACATTTTCAATGTCCTCGGCAAATGAACCAGGTCCACAACCAACTTCCAATACTTTCATCCCTGATTCAGCATGATTTCGGACATTCTTGCGCCACACTGCATCTTGGCCGAAGGTCATCAAGCGATTAACTCGATCATAGTTAGGAATTGATTCTTCAAGTTGGGATTCAAGGATTTCCCATTCGTCTAAGTCGATACCCGACGGGTCGTAACCACCGGTTGCACTGCGACCCGCCATGGTATTTGGTCAAGCCCGCCCCCTTTGGACATATCGTTTTGAGTTTAGGCGATTCGCTCGACGGTCTCTGGGGTGATTCCTTCTTCCGGAGTAACTCTGAAAACAAGGATCTTCAAATTCTCTGGTGCGTTTCGAAACTTCGATACCATCATTGAGGTCTCAAAATCGGTTCCAATAGTACGGACCTGGAATGACAACACCATATCGGCAATCGATGCTAATTCTTGTTTTACATTGGGCGATAACCCATCGGTTGACACAGTGATAAATAGCAATCCACGATACATCTGTGCGTGCGCTTGCAACATCCTCACCATCGCAACGACTCTAGCAGGATCGTCGCGCTGCAAAAAGAAATCTAAGCTGTCAACCACTGCCCTGAAATAAGGTCCTAATGCCATTACTTCATTGGTAACTTCAGTTAGATAATCCTGATTATTTTCATCGACAAATCGTGTTTGAGCAAGCCTTTGTATATCTTCTAGGCGGAATCCTTCCAAGCGATATCTGCTGGCAAGTAGTTCCTTTTCCAAAACGTTTGAATTATATTCCTCGCCAATAGTACGAACATTGATATCAAGTGGCCAATCATACTTCTGAAAAATTCTCACTATTTCTGCTTGACCTTCGTTGGTTGAGATGTAGATTGTGTTTTCCGCCTCTTCGGCTGGCGAAACAAATTGTTTAGCGAATAATTCACTACCTGAACCCGTATCTGTAAAGGCAATCATGGTAAAGCCTCGCGGGACACCACCCCGCATTTCATTATCGAATTTTGGTACGCCAAAAGAACCTACTTTGCCGAAGAAGTCCTCGTCCTCCGGATCAAATTGAATTTCTCTTGCCATCTAATCAACACCTAATGGATTACTACTTGACCTCGGTCGACTAAATCAGTACAATACAGATCTAGGTTAGACAATACCAATGGTGGTGTTTGGTCTGGTACATTGAGGATGACCGATAACACATCTTGCTGCCTAAATGTATTGATGAATGTGTGAAGGTATTCTGCCAACATACGATCATCATTGTAAATCGCCAGCGCATTTACGCTGTCTACAAATACGAAATTACGCTCTGATTGGTTGGTTTGTAAGATGTATAAAGTCCTCAACAAAATAGATTCTAACATAATCGGACTATCGACAAAATGAACGTTTGTGTATGGAATATTTGTACCGCCAAGAATGCCTGAGGATACCAAATCAATAAATTGAATTTGTGAGACATCAATACCGACTGACTCGAATGCTTGGATTACCTCAGCTGCCCCTCGGCTGGCGGAGATATAGACTCCTTTCATTTCGAACATTTGCAAAAGAGGGATAAGGGTACTAGCGGTCACCATAAATGAGTTTGAGTTACCGCACCTAACTTGGACTGAACTATTCAAGGATACTTCAGTGAGTTGGTCAGCTATACCTTGGTCTAACTCAAACATCTCAGGACCCCCATCTGTTTACATTATCGCTTATTGCACCCCATTTTAGCATGGGCGTAAGCATTACGCCTAGGGGTGTCAATTCAATAGCATGCTTCGCTCTGCTGTGAGAGGTTCCTCGCATTTTAACAACCTGCAAAAATCTCAGTAAATGCCCCATTCTCTCGATGTCGCCAAGAACGATTATACCATCACAGATGGCTTCTTCTACACCAAATGAAGACCAGTGGGCATTTTCTGT
>DAWS01000018.1:0-4908 GCA_002506025.1 Euryarchaeota archaeon UBA111
TCTCGTCCAATGGTTGAGTTGCAGGAAATCGCCACCTGGGATATCCATCTTTGTACCAAGTGAATCCCGGGTCGAGGTTATCGGTTAGACCAGTTATACCAGAATTTAGTAAACGATATTCGTATCTCTCCTTTGCTGGCCATACATAAACAGGCATACCCGTTTGACACTTTCTGAAGTGAGTTAATCGTTTTCCGCTCAGTCCAACGCTTTTACCAATTAACAAACGGTTGTAAAATGGTTGAAAATACTCTATCGCACATGGTACCATGGCTGCTCCACGAGTCCGATGTTTGTTGATTAGTTTATTGAATGGCGTAATGAGGTATTGCGGATAAGCCATCATTCGTTTGAGTTTGCCAGGACCGAACCGGGGAACTACCGGCAGTAGTTCAGCCCAGTTGTAACGACAACCCGCATTCTTGACAGATTTGTGCATCCCATTGTGAAAAGCATAAAACACAGTATTCGCTTTCGGTATTTCAAATTCATCAAGGATAATTTGCGCATTTGCTATCATCCTTGCCAATGTTTTGGTGATACCCTTGGCATTGAAATATCCACCACCAAGAGGGGATTTAGGATGCGGTCGCTTGAACTCTAAGCATACCATTTTTCCCTCGTTACGCCAATTATGAGCAATTTCTCGGTTTTCCATCATAGTCCGGAGTGAGGAAAAGCCAAAATCTTCGAGCTCAGCCAGATTCCATGCCTCGACATATGGATTACGATTGTCTAGTAATGCTTTTTTCACTGAGACTTTGGCGTCGTGATGGATTACCAATTCATTATCAGCAGTTAGACGTAGATCCAATTCAACACCGTCCGAATTGGTTATGCCGTGGGTTAGACTTGGAATCGAGTTTTCCACGGGTTGGTTCCAGTCAGCCACATTAACCCGTAGGTGGAACCATTGAAAACTTCATGTGTCGAATAAAATTGATTATTGAACAAAATGGTCTTTAGATGATTATCTGGTGAAAAAGGATATATCCACATTGGTTTGGTGCGAGTTATGAGTCCATACACAATCATGATGATGCTGGTTGTGTTTTTCACTCCAGTGGTGTGTTGGCTGTTCTCGATATCACAGAGAGAACATCGAGTGCCGATGTCAATGTGGGCCAAAGAATTTCATGACAAGCGGTATTATCTACACGCTTTTGGTTATGTTATTATTGTGAAATGGAAAGAAATGACTGACCTAATCAACGACCCAATAAAATCTGAAGTTGGCCATTGGACAAATTTAATTTATGCAATTGAGGGTGAATTTACTAAACACGTTCAGGATTTTTTTATGAATGATACCCTAACAACTATACTAAATTTCCATTACCTGTTCATCTATTTGTTTTTGATCTACGTAACAACAGTGTATTTTGCTTACACTGGCGATAGGGATATGACCGATAAAGTGACACTGAATTATCTGTTGATTTATGCTCTAGCAGTTCCTTATTACTTATTTTTCAATGTGGAGGTGACATCCTCTTGGATTCCGGGAATGGACGCATTGTTGTATCATGATGGTGCATATACCGTATTCTATGCTACTCACGATCCGTTAGATAATTGCGTTCCTTCTTTACATGTTGCGATTCCTTTTGGCATACTCATGTTGAATTATTTGCATGTCAAAGAGAGTGGTGGCACAATTAAGGAATGGCGTCACTATAATTATTTTTTATTCGTGCTGATTAACACAATACTGTTCATATTCTCAATAATGTATCTTGGAATACACTGGTTTATCGATATACCTTTAGGATTGTTAATCGGTGGAGTAGGCGCTTTATTCATTCATCACTTGCAACCTAGACTGCGCAATGATTACGGTTCGTTCTTCAAAGGTTTCAATAAACTGAAGATTAAGCGGCACGCAATAGTCGAGGGAGCAATAACTCTAGTCATGTTTACTCTTATTCTCATGGCAGTAAATGTCCAAGTAGAAAACTCAGATGATAGAGTCTCATACCGACTAGGTCCAGAAGACTCAGCGTATGATATAATTCAGGAACTCAAATACGGTGATGTTGTAACTTCAAATATCAAAAATCTCGACAGCTCAAACAACTTAGAAGTGGTTTACATCCCAGTGGAAGAGAGTGCAAAGGCGATGGAGAATGGGTCAATTGACTGGGATTATATAACCAGTCTTGGTGAACACTATGTAGTTGGCCCGGGGGCAGAAATTGAGATAATTACCGAAAGTTACCATGTATACTACTTGATTGTAGTGCATAATCCTAGCACTACCGCTGGTGACGTCCTCGAAGTTAGTGTAGACAATGAATTTAGCGAGAATAAAATGTGGCAGGCAATAATCCTCTCGATACCATCACTATGGATGACTGCGTATGTATTGTATCGACTCAAGAGATTGAAGGCTAATAGCAGGTCAATCCTTGATTCATCACCATCTCATCTTTGGGTTGAAGAAGAATAGTGCGAATTATGACTGACCTATGCGTGGGATTGTCATGGCTGAGGGTTATGAGCTTGAGGACTCGGTTAGAAGTATCCTCAATTCACCCGGTGGCCAAATGATAAATGATGCATCAAAGTTCCTCAGAAGACAAGCAAAATATCTTGTCTTGATATTCATCTCTTGTGTTGTAATCGGTTTCTCATTAACGAAAACCGTTGTTTCGTGGTTGATCGCAGATGAACGTCTACCTGATGATGTAAATATTATTGTCACCTCACCAATTGAATTCATCCTACTTCAATTCCAAATTGCTGTGAGTTTTGGAGTGGTTGTAATAGTAATTTACCTGTTGTTAGTTCTGGCTCGTAGCGGCTCAACAAATCAAGCGATTCTCCAAAGATTTGCCGAATTAGATTTAAAGCCGCCAAAATTTAGTGTAACATTTGTAGCAACCCTATTAGCAATCATAACCTTGGGATTATGTGGCTTACTGTATGCGTGGAATTTCTTGACTCCGATGATTTTACAGTATCTAACAGACGATGCCCAAAGTGCGGGTTTAACCACAGAATGGAGGTTGTCAGGCTATGTCGGCTTCATTGTTAACCTTGCATTAGCATGTGTGGTTGGTTTTCAAGCACCTGTAATAACAATCCTTTGCTTACGTTATGGCCTTACCTCCCCAAGCCATATTAGACAATATCGAAAACATATATGGTTCGCTGCATTTGTTTTAGGTGCATTCTTGTCTCCACCAGATCCGGTGTCATTATTTCTAGTTGCTATGCCAGTAGTCGTATTGTTTGAGATTGCATTGGTCCTGGATAAATTATTGAATTTTTCAAACACATAAGTCTGCTTTTGGTATCGGCATCTTACCTGGATTTTGTCCGTATGTTTGACCGTGAAAGTCAGAACCACAACTAACTTGTAAACCAAGCTCTCGACACATATTCCACAATTCAAACCGATAACCATCGGTATGACTTCGGTGGAAGGCTTCAATTGAGTCAATTCCAACATCTATGCAGTAGTTGGCTAATTCCTGTGGCGGTATTCCATAATACAGTGGGTGGGCTAATGATGTAATACCACCGCATTGTTTGACCATTGCAACAGCTTCGGATATGGTAGGCTTTGGCTGAGCGATATGTGCGGGTAAACCATCACCAATCCACTTTTCAAATGCTTCAAACTTCGAATCGACATAGCCTTTCTCAACCATAACCTCCGCTAGATGCGGTCGGCCAACAGAACCATCTGCCTTTGCTAAAATATCTTCAAAATTAACTGGCATACCAAGTTCTGCTAATTTATCTACCATCTTGCGCATCCGTGGGATTCGATTATCTTGCAATGGTTTCAGCCACTTAGCAAATTCAATTGCATGCTTATCATCATGTGCAAGATTTGGAAAATAGGCTAGGAGGTGCCATGATCTAGAGGCCCGCTCTCGCTTGTTACGAATTAGTTCCTCAGACCTTGGATTCAGTCCCCTCTCGCAGGTTATCTCGACTCCCGGAATGAAAGTTAGACCTAGTGCTCTTGCTGATTCCTCGCCTTTTTTCCAACCTGCTATAGTATCATGATCGGTAAGAGACCAAACTTTTACTCCATTGTCATTCATCAAACCTGCAACAAACTCGACGCTATGCTCACCATCGCTATTTGTCGAGTGACTGTGTAGGTCATAATGCTGGGTCCACACATTTAGTGCGCCGTTGTGCACCCGTATTAAGTTATGATTAGAATAAATCGTCCAAATCTGGCAATTCAGGGATTTCACTAATTCCAGCATTAGCATAATCATTTTCTTTGTCGATATCAGTCACCGAATCATTAGCGAATAGATCGCTTAAGTCTGGTAATATGAGGTCTGAAACAGTCTCAGTTTCTCGTTCCGTCGGTTCATCTTCAAGTTCTTTCGAGGAACTATCGACGGGGTTAGTCTCTAAATTTGATCCAATTTCTGGTAGCGGTACATTTGGCTCTGCGCTCTTTGGGCTCGGCGCAGGAGTTACAACCATGGCATTTCTATGCGGTGCAGGTAAATCTTCAGCGATTGATTGTGCAGTCTCGCCGAATACACCTGAACTTAATGTGTCAATTGCTTGATCAATGGTGCTCTCATCCACCTGATTTTGTCCACCAATTATCGAGTCAATAATCGACTTAGTGTGATTGCTTTGTGGGATAGGTGCAGACTTATGTTCACTAGACTTTGTGGGAGTGCTCTCGAGCAATTCCAACTGCGCTTCAAGTGATAGGTTGCTGTTCAAGCCAACTATCTGTCTCTCCCTAGAGGCAAAATATGCGGTTAGGTAACAAACGAGGCTTATACAAAATCCAACATATTCCTCGGCAGATAAACCGTCAGGTCCCAAAGCGTCAATATTTAGGTTGATGATGCATGCCAGAATAACTAGAGTGCCGAATATCTTCCCGGCACTTGCAACCCTAGGTGCTCGCTGCTCCAT
>DAWS01000018.1:5308-9527 GCA_002506025.1 Euryarchaeota archaeon UBA111
TCCATCAACATGGCTACAGTCATTGGTCCTACTCCGCCCGGAACGGGTGTGATCCATGAGGCAATTTCACTTGCAGATTTTTCTACATCTCCAACGAGTACATACCCACGCGCACTGTTTACATCATCAACACGATTAATGCCAATGTCAATTACAACGGCACCAGGTTTTATCCAAGATTTTTTTACCATATTTGGTCTTCCAACAGCAGCAATTAAGATATCGGCTTCCAGACATTTTGAAGCCATATCATCGGTTCTTGAATGGGCTATGGTGACAGTGGCATCTGCACCCCTTGAAGCGAGTAGTATTGCCATAGGCATACCAACATTTCGCGACCGCCCAATTACCAGAGCAGTTTTACCAGCAGTTGTGATACCCGCCCAATCCAATATGTGCATTACACCGTTAGGAGTGCATGGAATCAGACAATCCTCGCGTGCTTGGACCAGGCGTCCAAGATTTACCGGGTGAAAGCCATCGACATCTTTGTTGGGAGCTATCATGTCAGTGAGTGATTCTTCATCCATGTGATTGGGTAGTGGTGATTGGATGAGAATACCGTGAACCCCGTCATCCTCGTTCAGTTCCTCAATCACTTGGCGCAGTTCCACTTCAGGGGTAGTTTCCGGCAACTGAATGTGTGATGACTTTATTCCCAATCGTTTGCATGCTCGTATCTTAGCATTAACATAAACATGGCTCGCGGGGTCATCTCCAACAATAACTACCGCCAAGTGAGGGGTTATTCCTTCATTTATGCACACATCTATTCTCGGTGTCAGGCTCTCTTCTACTGAGGCAGCACAAGCCTTGCCGTCTAGCACTGATGCCACCATATCCTGCCCACCAAACCTTGTCTATTATGGATTTTGTTGACTCAATTTGCCCCCACCAATCGTATTTTCTTCACCTTCAAGCGTAGCAAATAACCGACTGTCGTCACTAAATGATTTTAATTCGATAGAATTACCAGAGGGGTCATCAATAAACATGGTAGCTTGTTCACCAACCTTTCCGGGATATCGGATATGTGGTTTGATCCGAAATGATATATTCGAATCAAGGAAACAGTCTCTTAACTCATGCCATTGATTCCACTCCATTACCAGACCGAAGTGGAACGGTGGGACCTTTTTGCCGTCGACCTTACCACCATCGGTAAAATCAGGCATTACTGAGACTTTGTGGGCAACAATTTGGTGGCCAAAAAAGTTGAAATTTATCGATGTGGGTGTTCGTCTGCCAATCTTGCAGCCAAGTTTTTGCACATAGAACTCTTCTGTCAGCGCCAAATCTGTTACTGGAAAAGCCATATGAAATGGTCTCATATTATGTCTAACAATTACTCAGTTAACTGTTTTTTTGGAGCCAACGGAGGGACTCGAACCCCCGACCGTCGGATTACAAATCCGACGCACTACCAGCTGTGCTACGTTGGCGCTAGCCAATCCAATAAGCAATCATTCATCAATGAAACGGATGATTTCTTTATTGTATGGGTTTGTTTATGATGGGCAAATCAAAGAACATGAGTTGTTTGGGGATATCATGGCCGAAGATACAGCGAACAGTTTTTTGAACGATTTCGCTCAAACCAAACAGGGTAATGATACCATCTTTTCTTGCTGGGCGCGTTATCAAGAGGCTATCGCTCAAGGGCACGATGCGGTTAATGGAACCATTGGCGCGCTCCTCGAAAATGACGGCAGCCTTGCAATTAACCAGACAGTTGACAAGTTTGTTCGTAACTCACCGCCAATAGAGATTGCCGCATACGCTCCGCTCAAAGGACTGCCAGACTTTCTCGACCTTGCAGTGACTTTAGCACTTGGTGATGCCCGGGAAGAACTTGAAAATATTGGAGTACATCATACAGCTACAGCCTCGCCTGGAGGATCTGGTGCATTGTTTCTAGCGGCTGCAAACTATGCAGACCGCGGTAGTAAGGTGCTGTTGCGCGACCGACATTGGGGTCCATATGATGGATTTCTAGCCGGCTGCGGTTTAGAGATTGCAACCTATCCTTTGCTCGGAGCGTCTTCGGGCTTAGATTTGCCAGCTTTGGAGGCTGGGCTCGGTAACCTTGCTCAGTCGCAATCCAAAGTTATGTCATGGCTTAATGATCCCGCACACAATCCCACTGGCTTATCCTTAACTTCTGAAGAACGGATGTCTGTGCTTAGAGCATTCTCAAATGCAGCTATGGAACATGAAGATGTTGGTTTTACTCTCCTAATTGATGCTGCATACCACGTTTATGCTCGAGAACCACACGGATGGGCTGAAACTCTCACCGATGCACTACATGATGGCATGGAATGGCCAGCAAATTTGTTGTTAACATTTGCAATCTCATTGTCGAAATCGCATACAGTATACGGATTAAGGGGCGGAGCATTGGTGAGTATTCATCCGGATAATTCAGTAGTCGAACGAATAACTACAGTCATGGGAGTGACAGGCCGTCAGACTTGGTCTGCAAGCTCGCGGCTGGCTCAGTACTCGATAGCTAAAATTCACTCAGATAGTGAATCCGGAGCAGCATGGTCGGATGAAAAGGTGCGCATGACAGAGATACTGAAACAGCGCCGTGATTTATTTATTGCAACATGTCAGAAACTAAAGGTGCCTATCAATCCAACTCATGATGGATTTTTTGCTTGGCTTGAGCATGAGGACCCAAATGGGATAGTAGATTCGTGTGCTTTGGAGCAAGTCTACCTAGTGCCACTAAATGGTGGTGTTAGAATTGGCTTATGTGCCATTCCGACAGATAAAATTGAAAGAGTCGCAGTATCACTAAGTAATGCATTAAAAGAGTGATACTAAATGTCACGCAATCCGCGAGAAAATCTGATTCTTGGTGGATTTGTGTGTATTGTATTTGGTGCATTCTTCACCATTAGCGGCGTCTTCGTTTTAGCATCCACCGTGGGCGTTTTGGGTATCGCATTATTCGCAATCGGCATGAGTTTGCGCAGTAATCTTGGCATGTCGGAGGAAGCGGTAAGGAACTGGCGACCGGCAGAGGGTCAACTTCCAGACGCTGGCCGAGTTATGTATCGAGTAGATGTTACCATCGATGAGCCGATAGAATCAACGATAGTTTGCGGTCCCTGTGGTAAGATAACAATTCATCCGGGCCCTAAACCAATCCGATTTGTCTGTAGTCATTGTGACATAGAGTTGTGGAATGATGAAGAAGAGTAGAACCACCTTAAGTCAGCGAAATTTAGCACAGATTTGATAGGACAATTGTATTTCGAAGGTTCATGGTGGTAGCCAGTCTAGTCAACACTGAGCGGCGTATGCTCAAGGCTATGCTTGCTAAACCAGAATATTCATGGTCGCTGGAAGAAATTTTGTCTGATTGTGAATGGCATGACCAAGCAGTTGCTGTAGGGGCAGGCCAAGGTTTGGCAGACAAGCATTTGGTCAGCATAGATGAATCCACAACAACGGAGGTTAGGTTAAGCAAAAATGGTCATTTAGCTATTGAGAATGGCTTGCTAGAAGCAAGGTTGTGGGAGTGGTATAATACTACAGACCAACCAACCATGAGTTGTCTGCAAACCTCCTTTGAAAAATTTGAGGCAGGCCCTGGGATAGGTCTGTTAAAGAAGCTCGGTGTTGTTTTGGATGCCGGCGTTTTTACCTGCAGTGATGAAGCGATAGTAACTGACCAAATCAATAAGCGTCAAGCATTCCTCACTGAATTGCCTGCTAAGGTGACGGCGTTAGATGAAGTTATGCTGGACCACTTCAAGAGTCGGCGCGAATTCATCGAGCTGGTTTACGTTACTCATAGAACTTGGTCGCTTACTAAGGCAGGTGCACAGGTAGATGCCGCTAGTTTATCTGAAACAACAACTATCAATGAGATTACTCCAGAATTATTGCAGAGTGATACATGGAAGGATGCGGAGTTCAGAACATTTGATGTTACGTTGGAATCAACAACACCTAGAACTGGTCGTGGTCATCCAATGCAGTCATTAATTGACCGTATTAGACACATTTTCTTGGAGATGGGTTTTTCCGAACTGGTCGAAGACTATGTCCAGACTGCAGGTTGGAATATGGATGCATTATTCATCCCACAAGATCATCCCGCAAGAGAAATGCAAGACACATTCTATTTGGATAATCCAGAATCAATAGAACTACCGCAAGCGCTCATGCGCACATGGTCGGAAATTCATCAATCAGGTGGTCA
>DAWS01000003.1 GCA_002506025.1 Euryarchaeota archaeon UBA111
CGGGCTTCCAGTGAGCCATTGGATGGTGCTCGAAGATTTAGTTGAACGAATTTAGTTCCGTTGATTTGAACTGCGTTATCTACAGCCGCCTGTAGCGTATTTGCCAGCTGCGGATCGTCTGATAAATTCAGTGTTACAGCATACTTTAGGCTGTTCGATTTTGCCCAGGTAGCAGCGCCACTAACTGGTGATGTAAATGCCAACGGAATGCCTTGGAACAAGATGTTGTGAATGCCGGGGGTTCCAGTGTCTTGGTCAAGGGTTATTGGCTGGTCTATGCTAGCAAGTTGAATCTGGACTCCGGGATGCGTTAGATTTGTGATATCTTGATTGATTAGGTTGAAGCCCATATTAAGTGGGTTAGCTCGCCTTAACTCGAACCGTTCTAGTGGAGTCCATTGTGGGTTATTCATCCAGCCAAACAAGCCGTCATCGTCAGTTGTTATCCACAGGTAGTCTTGAGAAATAGTGCCGCTAGTTATCGACACATCGGGAATAACGAATACTTTCGCAACCGAATGAGATGGTGTTGTAGCATCGATTATTGTGATAACGTCTCTACCGATTGCCAGTAGATTATCGCCGTTACTCACCAACTTTTCTACCGGCCAGCTGGGAATTTGGAATGCCGCTGAGCCATCCTCAAACTGATTCGTGATACCATTCCAATGCGTCATTGGACCAACATCCGTAGCAATATGCAGGCCCCACCAATCGCTCGCTAGTGCCGTTACTGTATTCGAGGGCAACTGATCGAAGCGGTGGGTTTGGGTGACTAATGCGGTAGTCCCATCAACACTGGTAATGCCCGGCCTTTCACTACCAGCACCATCGTGACTAACATGAATTTGTGTGTTACCGGAACTATCGGTCGTCTTTATCAGACCCCAAGAAGAGGTACCTAGCATGCCATTGGCGCTTGTGAGAACATTGACTGCACTGCTTGAGGTGTCCATCTTAGTCAGTCCAAGAGGAGTTGAAGCCCACAGATTTGGCGAGTCAAATAACAAATCCTGGACTAAATTAGATGGCATACCATCGGTTGTTGTTAACGGGTTAATCCAATCATTTGCTTGTAGCGACCATCGGCCTATACCGCCGTTAGTAGCGATGTAAACTATGTCAGCAGACGCCTCAATTGCGTTTACGATGTTTGATGGCAATCCGGCGAGTAATTTACCATTACCAAAGGATTTGCTGACTGTGTCATAAATTTGAACCCCAGCGGAAGAGCCTGAATTGCCCTGTAGTCCGATAATTAGGTCGGTTCCGACTAATTTGATACCATCCATATTGTTGTGCAGTGCACCATTGACTGGGGTCAAAGTTGCGGATACAGTATCCAACATCATAAGCCCGGTTGGCGAAGTGGCTATGTACAAATCTGTTCCAACCAGTTCCAAATCTTTAGCCTGTGAGTTTGCTGGTAATGTCCACCCCTGCTGCCAAATTATGGTTCCATCAACTTGTCTCTCACCCTGCAATATACCGGCACCAGTTGATTGACCAAAGCCAACATTTTCGCCAATGGTGGTAACCCATACATGCGTTGCATTACCAGCCATTGTTGTCACCTGGCCACTAACAAGGCCAGGTAGAGTCTGAATGGTTGTCTGGCCAAAGTTGTCTAGGTGGTCTACTCGACTGTAGCCCGATGAGCCGCCTGCTTGACCTAATAACCAACCAGAACCAGACCATTGGAATGATGTTACAGAGGAGCCTTGAGCATTTGAATTGACTTGACTAGTAATGGCTCCACTCGTGGTAATAATTGAGTAACCGCCACCGATTACATTTGGCCCAGACTGCCCAAGTCCGTGGCCAATAATCAGCTCACCACTTGCGTAGTCAATAGCATCCCACCACACTCTGTCGCTTGGCAGGTTGTGGGTTTGAGTCGTGATGTCAGCCAAGAATAGGCCTGAGTTCATATTGTATTTTCTAATAGGCTCTTCATCTTCGTAAAAAGTGATGTAAAGAGTGTCAGTTGAGTCATCACAAGCCACTCCAGAGACTTCACCTTGTCCGAGTGATGCTTGAGTTAACGTATTTACAATCGTACCCGTGGTCAGGTCAAGTTGTTCAATTCCACCGTTTGAATTGTAAATCCCGACGTTGAGGAGTCCGCCACAATATGACATAGTAATTGGGTAGCCATTTTGGATACCATTTTGTCCTCCTTGGGTGAAGACATTCCAGTTCGCGCCATCCCAGTGAGAAATTGCTCCGCCTTGGAATCCCTGCCAGCTTTGCCCGTCACCACCGCCGAGAACTAAATCAATTCCATTTGTCCACAATTCGTAAAACTCGCTGCCAGAGTTCCCTGGTAGCCCGTTGTTTTCTTCCCATGTGGACAGCCATGCATTGTTTGGCCGATCATATCTCGCAATTCCATCCTCAGTAGCGAATAATACCTCATTATCATATTCAATAATCTCTCTGATGGGGAAATCTAAACCGTCATCATCATTCCATGAATCAACAAAATTCCCTGAGGAGTCGTAAAGGTCTAGGCGTAATTCACCCCAAGACACCCACATGTCACCATTGGTTGCTTCATACGCAGTAACTCGGTCAACTTGTCCGCTAGGCTCGATATTTTCGCCCCAAGTATCGTTGGCAATATCCCACTGTGCGATACCACCCTGCCCATCATAGTAGTCTGGAAAACCATCATTGGATGCAACGCTGGCCATTATTATGCCATCGATTAAGCCAATACCCCAAGCAGGCCCACTGTTGTCATCAAGTTGGATACCAGCATCAATGTTCGATAGTTCTTGGAAATTAGCTACATCGATACGATATACACTGTTACTATCATCACCTTGATGATAATACATTACATCGTTGTAGATGACCATCTGATAAGGCTCACCATTACCGAGATAGAGGCTGCTAGATTTCTCGATATCGTATACTTCAGCCCCGGTTGTGACATCGATGAGTTGGAATCCATCTTCGCCACCTATCCAAAGTTGGTTTGGGTTGATGTCGGCAACAAGTCCAGTAACATCTTGATTGCCAGGGTCAAGAATTGCGTTGCCGGATGGAGAGTTACTATATTCAGTCCACGTTGGTAACCAAGAGTTGGTTGAAATTTCATATCTTGCGATTCCTATACCGTTTAGTCCAATGTATGCAACATCGCCGATAACCTCTATTGGCGCATTATCGGTATCTTCGCCAGCTTCCCAGGTATCGATTACATCAAACGGACTGGTGGTTAAAATTCCAACGCCATCATTGGTTCCGCCGTAAATTCTAGTTCCGTCAGTGCCGACTGATCTGGTTTCCCAATCAGGCATGCCGTCGTTAGCATTCATGCAGTCATCTACTTGCACAGTGCTGGTTGGATACTTGCAAACACCTCGATCTGTTCCAACATAGATGTCACTTCCAAGCAGAACAAAATCGAAGTAAGTATCAGGATTAGTAACCCAACTACCTCCACGCCCTTGGAAATTTATTGATTGAGAACCATCCCACTTCACTGCACCATCCTCTCCGCCGATATACAAGTGTGAACCGTCAGAAATCATTGCATAGATGACATCTGATGGCAAGAAGTCTAGATTAGAATTACTACCGCCAGAATCAGTTAGTGGAAGTAATATTTCTCCACTCACCAAGTCTTTTCTCACAACGCCATATCCTGGTAATCCCATGTGCAATACATCGTTAAAAACAGCCAAGGGGACGTCCTCGGCATTATTTATGCCGGTTGAGCCCCACGGCGCAAGGAAGGTTTCGTTTACCATGTCGAACCGCGCTAACCCAATGTCTAGGGTGGCGATGTATGCAATATCACCATAAGTAACAACATCAGTTAATCCGCTGGTTGTCAACTGATTCGAGGAATCATAGACCGATATTGAACTTGAAGTGGTGTCAATAATAGATAATGCGGTGTTAGAATTGATTGTGATAAGGTTGTTGCCATTCACAGCGATACGTTGCACTGAATTAGAGGCTAAACCATCTTGGACATTCCATGACTGTAGGATGGTGCCGTTATCGTTCATTTTGTGGGCACCTGTAGTATCTCCGGCTAGATACAAATAGGTACCATCGGTAATTAGTTGATTGACATCGTCACCGATTAACTTCGGCGCTAACCACCTTGATTCTTGCGTGTCAAAACGGTTCATTATTCCGTCCGCTGCCACGTAAACTACGCCATTGAGTTCAATAACATCATCCATGTCTGCTGATGTAGGACCACTGGCAAGTAGCATATTGCCTTGATACTGAGGGTTCGCCGAGACATCTAATATCGCCAAATCGCCACCGCCGTCGCTGATTAGCATCAACTCATTGGCTGGAGAGCGGATGCCAATACTTGGCCAAACTAACAGTTTTTGACCATCGTTAACTAGGCCGAAATCCTGCAGGCTGTAGGTTTGCAAGAAAACTCCGTTTTGCGTGTTGTAAGTCTGTATAGAATCACCATTGAGTATGGCTAAAACGTTACTCGAAACGGCAACATCTGCAACAGAATTTGAGGTTAACCAATTGTTTTCATTCCAGGTTGACAGCCAAAATCCAGTATTCCAATCATATCTTGCCAAACCAGCGTCATCTGACGATAGTAGTAGTTGATTGCCTGATTCGAAAAATGAGGAAATGGTATCGCTGTGAAGATTGTTCGCCGTAGTCCATGTGCTCAACTGACTGTTACTATTCATGTCCCAACGAATTACACCTTCGTCGTCAAATGAGAAATAAACGACACCGTCTAATTCAATTATGTCTAATGATGCACCGTCGGTTGATTTAGTTAGTACATCCGTCCATGAATTACCATCAAAAACTGAAATCCTTTCAGAATTGGCTGCATAAACTAAACCGTCGCTGCCGATAATGAACTGTTCAAACTGGACAGGTTCTGGCGTGGAACTGGCGGATGTGATAATAGAATCAGGTAGTGCTGATTGGGTTGAGGTATCAATCAATGAAATGGCGTGAAAGTAGTCATTATCTGTAAGAATGTGAAGCGTTAGTGTGGTGCTGTCTATTGCTAGAGCAACAATTCGAGCAGCGTCATTAAATTCAATGATATCGATGATTTTAGGGTCGTTATTGTAATCAACAATGAGAAGTGAATTTCCAATGGCTAGATACATTCTACCATCGATGAGGTGGATTACATAGTCGCCTATATCTAAATTCACAGGCTCGAATGTAACGGCAGGATCAACTGGTGCTAAAGCCTCGATAATTAGCTCATTAATTTCAGCCCCGGATGGTAAAGTCCAGTAGGCTCCAGATTCACTATTAGGAGATAATCTCCCAGAGTGAGGGTTTGGACTGGTGAACGAGTCACTAGAACCTAACATTCCTAAGCCCTGCCAATCTAGTAAATTGATACCCACGTCGCTAGCAGTAATTACGGGTTCCTCGATGGTTAGTCCGCTGCTTCCGTTAACTCTGACCTCCATAGTCACATTAGACAACAGGGCTCCGGGAGCAAATTCAAGGCCCCAGTTAGCATTTGCAGATAGGCCAATATCCGGGTTTGCTCCAACTGCGTCTAGTTGAACCCAACCGGTATCATTACTCGCTTGCTTAGGCCAGACCGTTTCATTGTCAGTTAGATGAGCTGATACCGGTGTAATTAGCATAAGCGGACTTAGTGAGGTTATGACCATCAATAGAGTCAACAATATGGCTTTGCGTCCTCTGCGGAGCGCATAATCAGCATTAGCCACACTGTTCATGACTATATTGGCGCATCTTTCACTATTTGAACGCGGCCCTCGCTCGTTCAGCAAAGTATCATCAAATCGACGATTAATCGAAGCATATCAAATCAATACATCACCGATATAATCTCCCCAAACAATCAAACATCGAATAGAGTTGTGCGGCTTTGGAAGTGACTATTTTGGAAGACCGTAGAGAGCGACAACTGAAAAAAGAAGCTCTAGAATATCACGAAGCAGAGCCCCATGGTAAAATCAAGGTTGTTCCTACTAAGCCACATTCTACAGCTCATGAACTAAGCCTTGCTTATTCTCCCGGAGTCGCCTACCCGTGTCTAGAGATTGCAGAAAAACCTGAACTAGCCTACAAGTATACCTCAAAAGCAAACTTAGTCGCAGTAATTTCCAACGGCACTGCAGTATTGGGACTTGGTAATATTGGTCCCTTGGCTAGTAAACCCGTGATGGAAGGTAAAGGGCTGTTATTGAAAACATTCGCCGACATTGACGTGTTTGACATTGAGGTTGACACAGAGGATTCCGAATCATTTATCCAAACAGTTGTCAATATTTCAAAGACATTTGGTGGCATTAATTTGGAGGACATCAAAGCCCCTGAGTGCTTTGAGATTGAACGCAGAATCGCCGCTGAGACCGACATACCTGTGATGCATGATGATCAGCATGGCACGGCGATTATTTCCGGTGCGGCTTTGATTAATGCCGTCGAATTACAGGAAAAGGAACTGTCGAAAGTGAAAGTTGTGGTTATTGGTGCTGGGGCGTCAGCAATCGCATGTGCCAATCACTATGTGGCCTTGGGAGTCACACGAGAGAATATCAGGATGGTTGACAGCAAAGGAGTACTTACCAAAAAGCGGTTACTGAATGATGAATTAAATGAGTACAAGGCAGATTTCGCCCACGACATACCAGAAAGTGATTTGGCTGGTGCGCTTAAGGACGCAGACGTTTTGTTAGGTCTGTCCAAAGGAGGATTAGTCACGCCAGAAATGGTGAAATCTATGGCGCCTAAGCCAATTATATTTGCACTGGCCAACCCAACTCCGGAGATTACTCCAGAAGAGGTGGATAAAGTAAGAGATGATGCAATTATGGCTACGGGAAGATCAGATTATCCTAATCAGGTGAACAATGTTCTAGGTTTTCCATACATATTTCGCGGGGCCCTCGATGTGAGGGCAACTGACATTACTCAAAACATGAAAATGGCGGCCACAAAGGCTCTTGCACAATTGGCTAAAGAACCAGTACCGGACTACATCTCTGAGGCTTATGATGGGGCAACAATGCAGTTTGGCCCAGAGTATATTATTCCCAAGCCGTTTGACCGCAGAGTTCTGATATGGGAGGCTTCGGCAGTTGCTCAAGCCGCGGTTGACGAGGGAATAACACAAGTCAGCAAAGAGGACTTCTCAATTGCCAAATATCGAGAAGAACTCGAGTCAAGACTTGGCCTATCTTATTCTATCATGCGGCACATGATAAATCAAGTCAGAGGCAGAGGTAAGCGCATAGTTTTCCCAGAAGGCGACAATGAAAAGGTAATCAGAGCTGCAGCACAGCTTGTTGAGCAAAGAATTTGTCACCCTATCTTGCTTGGTTCGAAGGATAGAATTGATTCTATGGTTGAAGAGTTAAATCTAAACTTTAGTTATGATGCATACGACCCTAGATATGATGAGAGAAGGAAACTGGTCTACGCGCCGGCCCTATTCAAGCGAAGAATGCGAAAGGGGATGACTCTAGAGGATGCAGAAAGGCTATTGAAAAGCCGTCCATATTTTGCTAGTCAGATGGTTGCCAGCGGCGATGCAGATGGGTTTGTCGGCGGAGTCAGTCGAAATTATGCCGATGTTTTACGCCCAACTATTGAGGTAATTGGATCAGACACTTCTGCACATTGCGTCATTGGATGCTATATGGTAAATGTCAAGGGTAAGACCATATTCTTAGCAGATGCTACGGTGAATGTTTATCCCGATAGCCCAACGCTGGCTGAGATTGCGATACAAACTGCCAAGATTGCTCGACGGTTTGGGGTTAATCCGAAAGTGGCGATGCTATCATTTTCTAATTTCGGCAGCACCAGAGCACAACGTTCAACTCGTATTGAAGAGGCTATTGAAATAGCCAAAGAAATCGACCCGACCTTGGTTATTGACGGGCCGATGCAAGCCGATACTGCACTAAATCCTGCAGTTCAAGGAGACTATCCGTTCATGAATTTCAGCGGACCAGCCAATGTTTTGGTGCTACCAAACCTTGCGGCAGCAAATATTGCTTACAAATTACTAGAAGAACTGGGCGGGGCTGAAATGACAGGGCCAATCCTCGAAGGCATGGATAAACCGGTCCAACTTGTTGCACGTTCAGATGGCGTTAGGCACATCGTCAACATGGCAACAATATGTGCAGCAGATGCTATTAGGCAGGATTCATACTGGGAAACACTGGCGGCAAATCCAGAAAGCGAATGAGGATATCAGAACATTATTTCTAGCTCACCAGATGGCTCGACCAGGCAGGTGTAAGCCGAATAACCAAATTCTGAATAGCGTTTTTTCCCCCAAAATATTCTTTTGCCAACATCGATAATTGGCCAAAGTATGTTTAACTTTAATTCGGTGAGTATTGTCTTGTTGATTTTCTTGTTTCGATACATATCAAATCTTAAAATCTCTTTGTTTACCTTGGTCTTGAAATCATTTTTAATTGCAAAACCCTCCGATTTCAATAGATATCTGAATGTGGATGGAGTGTATACATTAATGTGGCCAAATGAATGTAATTCCTTGTAATATTTGTCGACATTGATAACATGATCTAATGGTACTTCGAATACTTGCGACTTACTTACTCGCTTAATTTCACGCAACAGCAAACGGGGATGCTCAACATGCTCAATAACATGGGTGCAATATACTAAATCAAAATATTTGTCGGGGAATGGAATTGAGTAGCCATCAAATTTCTTTATTTCTCTTAGTTTCGTCAGATTCAATCCCTCGATTTTCTCAATCCCACTGCTTGAAATTTCTATGGCGTATAGGTTCTGGCAAAAATCCGCGCTATCGAGATACTTGAGGACACTACCCTCTCCTGCACCACAGTCAAGAACATTTTCGAAAGTTTTTCCGCCGGTAACATCGAATATGTTTTGACTTTTGTATCTAGCTCCTAGCTCTCTCCATTCAACAATTGATTCGTCGTAGAAGTCGTCATAATCCGCAACAATTGAGGCTTGATTGTCAGAATTCCCTGCGCTCAAAATTCCCACCACACGAATAGTTGAAGGCCGGAATAATAGTAGAAAAATTTTCTTCATGATGTAAGTAGTTTAGTTTGTCACTGTTCACCATTTTCATATGTGATTATCGGCCTGCGAGGGCGCCATAAAGCGCCTGTCACAAAGCCTACGCAAAGTCCACCGAACAGTAGGTTTACCCAACCTTCGATCACGTAATCACCCAAACCCCTGAACCATGGGATGGCGAAGGATGGGATTACACCTAGTATAGTAGTCCAGAATAATTCAGAGCGAATATTAGCACCATAATCAGCACTTTTTGGCACAATTCTTGCTTTACCTTGACGCACGGGCGTTACAACCAGACGGACGGATAATCCAGCGTTATCGCGGTCCATAGGGGCACTGGATAAGGCAAAGATTGCTGGGTTTTTTGGGTGTATTTCCATGGTTGCTGTGTGCCACTGCATCGGGCCATGCCCCTCGAACTTGCGTGGCCTACCATCCATCATAGCCCCTCGATAATTCGATGATACTGCATCAGCAAGGATGTCTTTCATACCACATGTTAACTCAATTTTTCCGCAGTTTTTTGCATGAATCCACTCACTTTGGGTTGGGCAACGTATTTCCCACTCACAATCTGAATCTAACTTACTAGAACTTTCACCGAGAGTTTGATTTAGCATCGAGATAATTGCCGATAACCTCTCTTGGTTCCATGTGGTTTCATCACCTGGAGATAATTCAGTGCTCAGGAGATTAGATAATTCTTCCAGCGTCAACGGTTTAGCCATGATGTAGAAATCAGGGCATTTCACTTCGTGTTTAGGCCTCTGACTGGCGTAAATCCAACCTCCTTTGTCTTCTCCAATGAATACTGAGTCTGCCTTAACAAGTTGGAAGTCAAGACCGGCAACACTGAAAGAATCCATAAACAACCCTAAGCGATTAACTGTTCCATTCTGTTATACCATGCCATTGCATCTGTATGATCAGTTAGCAATGAGAATTGAGGGAACGGTGAAATTGAGCGCATGTAACCGAACACAGAGAAGTCGACAATATTTGGTTCACTACCACCGAAGTAATCCTCTCCCTTATGTTCTTGAGTAAATTCGGTTAGTAAGTCATGCCAGAGTTGTTTTGGTTTACGGCCATCTTTTTTCACCCTTTTTTTGGCGATAATTCCCCACATTATGGGAAACCCAGCCCATGCGTAAAGCCGTTTTGAGATGAAACCGAATTCTTCGATTTTGGAGATTCTTGTCGTTGTCTGGAATGCTGAACCTAGGGTACCATATAGAATTGGAACGGTTGCTTTTGACATTTTGGTATCAGCCCATTCTAGCCACTGTGCAATCCGAGAATCATCATCACTAGATTGCAATTTTCCCGCATTGTAATTTTCATCAATAAATTTCATGATTGGTGTAGAATCAGTGTGGTATTGACCAGATTCATCAGTAAAAACTGGAACCTTGCCCCAGTCCCCGGCGAACGAGACGGCCTTTTTTATCTTCAATCCATTAACGGAAACATAGTCGACATCTAGTTTTAGATATTCGATTAATCCTCTTACTTTCCAACAAAACGGACAGGTATGTAACATATGCAATGTCACTTTTGCCATGGACTAACGAACGGTAAAGCCCATTTCAATCCTTGTCTGTAGAATCTTGTACAGGTTTCCAGCCAGTTTTCCAAAATTCCAAGTCGTCTAACCAGTTCAACCATTCACTATCGGTGCTAGATAGTAGCCTTATTGCTCGACTGTCAAGAGCCTCTTTGTTAACTGATGATAATGAACCGTTCTCTAAACACTCTTGCCATTCGACTTGCATTTGCCTGATTCGCCGTTTCGCTTCCTCAGGGTTGTCAAAATTTCTCTCACACATGTCGCGTAACTCGAGTAGCCATGTTCGACCATCCTTAGTTATCGGCTCAATTACTCGGTTGGACGGTTTCGATTTACCAAAAGGCCACCATCCCATGTTATTGCGTGAGACCACTAGTTTTTGAACTTGGTTCAAGCAATTAATTGAATCAGGTGAAGATTTCAAAAGTACGACCGTTTTCAGAGGATTATGGGAAGGATTACTATTCATGTCCATGGCTCACCGAAAGAAAAAGCATACAATATGATGTTAGAAAATTACCAAATGAGGCTAAAAAATCGTAATATCAAGGTAGAATATCACAGTAATAAAAAATCTGTTGATGCGTTTGTGGCGGATATCAGTAAAACAGGCAAACTATACTTGCTTGATGAACGAGGCAAGCAATATACCTCAACTGAGTTTGCTAACCTAGTAGGAAGTTGGTCAATAAGCGATCAGGATGTAAATCTAGCGATTGGACCAGTTGACGGATGGCAGAAATTTAGCGCCATCAGCACGGACCATATTTCACTATCAAAATTAACTCTGCCACACGAATTAGCCGCAGTTATGCTTGCCGAGCAAGTCTATCGAGCTACTGAGATTATCAAGGGGACAAAATATCATCGAGACTGAGCAAATACTCAAAGATGACCTTCATTTGGCATGTATGTAGATAGAATGATATTAGCCGAGTCAACTATTGTTTGGATATTACTGTTATTTGACGCAGTAATCGGTATTGTGCTAATCCTCGGCTCAAGAAGTCAACCATTTCCTAGGCCTGCTAAACGCTTTGGGACGTTTATGTTGATCATAGCAGGGTTATTGTTCATGGGCCAATCCGCAGAGAATCCAACCAGTCTTGAAGCTCACTTAGGCATACTATCGGTTGTTGGTGCGTTTGGGCTAGTAACCGGGATACACCACATGTTGAATACTCGGCGAGAGGTGCTTGTTGCCCCTATGGCCGGATTCATGTTTTGTGTAGGCGTAACCGGATTAATCACCCAGACATGGGATGATTTAACGCAATTTGAACATTGGGCGGGATTCCTTGCTTTGGTAGTTTTAGCTGGTGGGCAGACATGGTTAGTTTTCCGCGGTTTGCTAATCGGTCGCTTACCACTAGCATGGAGTCAAGCAGGTATGGTTGCATTGCATAGGGGCCAGTTACATGGTCCACACGGGGCGATTGAATGTTTCGAAAAAGCTTGGGATGGCGACGAGGAACATCTCAATCCAATGGCTTATTCAGCACTTTACAAGATTACTAAATTTCTCAATTTAGACGAACAGGCAGCCCATTGGCACAGTCTCTTTATTGAATCCGGCGGCAAGAATGCTGTAGCTGTAGAGTGGTTAGATGCGGTAGATGAGTGCCTGAGAAAGATGGGCCAACTAACCGGAGAAACCAGCGAAGAATGACTATAATGCGGTAAAAAAACTTACATTTTTGCCGAAAAAGAGCAAATTATGAAATCTTTTATTTACTTTAAAGTATAATATAATATTGACAAAAATGTCCAATCGTGCTAGAAAAATATCATTCTCTCCACTAATGTTGGCGATTCTTGGAATCTGGTTTTTGGCAAATTTATTATCACAACTAGCGTATATAAGGTTCAATGGTGCACCCTATGATGGCATAGGCATGCTTGAATCGTTAGGCTCGATATACTATGCAGTCATTGTAATTGAATTGCTACTGTGGGCTTGGCTAGTTGTCTTTCTTGTAATAAAATTGGTCAGACATCTATCTAGCCCAAATCAGACAAAAGCGGAAAACGTAAACTGTCCATAAAACCCTAGTTTCTCAACTAAATTAAACGATGAATTCAAGACCCTTCTTGCACAAGGACACTCGTGTCTGATATGTCTGAATTGCCAATCTATTCTGGCCGACCGATGGAGATATGCGATCTGTTAAATTTTGAACAAGTGCTTGGAGATATACCATCTGGGGCCAAGATTGTGACAATTGAAGAAGCGAGGTCAAGTTTGCCCACAGCCTGTGCACTGTTGATTCAACTGCAATCGATCAGTGACAGTGCAGCAGATTTGACGGATGAACTTGATATTATTTTGGAGAGTTATGATTCAAATCACAACCATGTTACAGAATTAGCTGATTATCTGGCATCGATGATTCATGAGTGGCATCAAGCGGTAGATTTGTTAGAAAAAACTGGAGCAAAAATGGCATGTCTGGATCCGGGCAGACTTGAATGGTATGGTGTTGTGGACGAGCAGCTGGTACTATATTCCTGGACCCAGGGTGAGGAAGATATTGAATGGTATCACAGCATAGATTCCAGCTTCATCGCCCGTAAACCACTCATAGAAGCATGAACTGGCACACACCAGGCGGCGACGAAATGGTGCGAATAAACCGAGTTTATACAGGTACTGGCGATGATGGTACGTCTTCATTTGTTGATGGCTCTAGACACCGAAAATCCCACTTGAGATTCTCAGCAGTTGGCACCTGCGATGAACTGAATTCAATTGTGGGAATCATAAGACGAGAATGCTCGAATTTACCTGACCATAGCGATGGTGGAGCCAGTTCAACCATTGCCAGGATTCGCAAAATATCAGAGGCTGCATTAGGTCGAATCCAAAGCGAATTGTTTGACCTAGGTGCGGAATTAGCTTGTGAACCTAGCAAGTTACCGGAGTATATGGTTCTGATTGACCAACAGCAGTGCCAATCTTTGACAGACGAAATGGATGCTTGGATTGAACAGTTGGAACCACTTACCAGCTTTATTCTTCCAGCAGGAACTGGACCAGAGCCAATAATACATCATGCAAGAACCATTACCAGACGATTAGAACGGTGTTTGATTGCAATCGAAGATTCGGAAGGAGCTGAATCACTTCGTCCTGAGACAAGAATCTACACCAACCGATTGTCTGATTGGTTTTTCGTATTTGCTCGTTGGGTAACTAAGAATTTAGGTGAGCAAGAAACCTTGTGGACACCATTGGGTAAAAGACAAGAATCGGCTAATGTAGCATCAATGATTAGAAAATTTCACCAAAATGAGCAAGACTTTGACAATTTAAGCTAAGCCACAACTAGTGGCAAAATCCATCGCTTCCTGTATTACTCCTTTAGTTTCAGTATGGGTTGCCATGTCCAAAGCGAGACTCCAATCAAGCCACATATAATCACGGTGTTCTTTTGACAGCCTTACCGTTATTTTTTCTGTGGTTGCAAGATACCAATATACCTGTTTTCTAGTCCGTTTTCCCTTATACTTGAAACTGTAATTCGTCGAGGTTTCGAAACCTGTAACAAATTCTATTTCAGAAATGCCGGTTTCTTCCGCTAATTCCCTTGCCGCAGTAGCATGCTTGTCAACATCATCATCTTCGACGTGTCCCTTTGGCAAGTCCCAATGCCCTTGTGGATACTGTAGTAGTAAAACGGTTCCATAATTTACCAGAACCACTCCACATGAGGTTTCCATGATGCTCGGATAGAGGCATTAGTGATGATATTTTTTATTGACAAAGTAAGAAACTTATACATTGCCGCCACCTAGTCTTGACAGATGAGTGTAGATCATATCCCTCAATTCGACAAAATAGTTGCTGACTCCGATTTTGACGGATTGTGCGGAGCAGCCATACTCAAGAAATTTAACCCCGATGCAGAGGTTATTTTCTCCCATGCCGCATTAATCCGGAGCGGTAGTTTTGACGGTTTGATAGATTCTAAAACTGCAATTGTAGATTTACCATTCCACGAAAACTGTGGTTGGTATTTGGATCATCACCAGACAAATAAACCATCGACAGAAGAGCTGTCAACCTTTACTTCAAAAGGAGGAGTAATTGATTGGCAACCGACTCCTTCTGCAGCAAGATTAGTCTATGAAATAATTAAGCCATACTGTGATTTGTCTAATTTTCTTGATTTGATGCCGTTTGTGGACGCGTTAGATTCAGGAGGAATAACCCTGCAACAATTCCAAGAGGACGACGAACTGATGAGATTTAGTAGGACCTTGTCAAAAACCGAATCCGCCTATATGCAAATGATCGTCGAGATGATGGTCAGTGGTTCGAGGATAGAGCACGTATTAACCAAACCTGAGGTTGCTGAGAAGTTAGAGTATCAGCGCATACACAGGTTAGAGCTATCCCAAGTAGTTGAGAAGAATACACACGTGATTAATCGCTTAGCAATATGCCACCTAGAAGATACAGGTTTTTTCACGAATGGATATCTGGTTACTGCAACAGTGGGCGAGGATGCCGATGCCTGCTGTATAATCCACGGATATTCGGATGGTAGCGTCGACAATCCTGACCGGCCACCATTGTCTGCAAGTTTTTACGCTAATTCCTTCCTCGAAGAAGGCCAAGATAGATACGATCTATCTCGTCTTGCTACTGCATTTGATCCAAGTGGTGGGGGTCATGTAAATGCGTGCGGTTGTCGCATACAAGAACCAGGGCTCGAGCATAATCTTGCTAATTGGATAGATATGTGGCAACGTCGTGATACTGAATTAAAAGTAAACTAGAGCACTGAAAAAATGTAAAGGAAGCCGAGAAAAGCGTGGATGAACACAAGTGCCATTACAAAGTCAGCAGCTCTACCATGTTTGGTTTTCTCAACGGCGAAACTCTCATTCGCCAGACGTTTTGCGCGCGTCTTCTTGCCTAAGTTCACCATAATTAGCAGCAGCACAAGTCCTAGTGGACCAATGAACCCGTGAAGACTAGTTGGCCATATCTCAGCAAGAATATCGCCTTCACTGCGCCATCCAGCGATCATCCTGCCAAGAAATGCAACCCCAACTACACCGAATCCAGCCCATAATATCATCTCCCCTGATTTTTCGTGCTTTTCAATAGCCATTTTTCTCTCTTCACCTTTGAGAGATTTACTCCTTTTACGCCATGAATATTGTTGCCACAGCCAGAATATAAGGACACTAGCCAGTACAGGATGGGCTAGTAAGGCGATAACTCGTATGTAATCCATAGGCTCAGTCAATATACTCCACGCGTTCTTTATTCATGAACACTAGTGATGAAATAACTTTTCTCAGGATATTTTTGCTTTGACCGTGCCGGTTAATTGAATAGCATCCGACTTAGCGGCTATTATGTAGGAGGCGTCAGGTTTGCAGGAAGAACATGTTTCAAACTGCCTAGATATCGCCTTCAAGACCAACATTCCCAAACAGCAACGGAAGGCTAGAGTGGCAAAGTCTGCTGATTGGCTGATTATGGAAAAGAAATGGCGAAGTATACTGACCTTGGCACTGGATGAAACGGAGATTCCCGGCGATGATGACGATATTTCTACACCTAGAAACCAACGCATAATGCGCCGTAGAAATCGTGGCAATTCACCAAAATCTGCCATAGACTGGCTTCCCGATAATGATGCCATTGTCGCTGATAAATCCGAATCACATGCTTTTAGATTGGCTGTGTTATTGATAAATAAACAGTTGAAGAGGGGAGAGTGGAATGACGATTTGACCGCGTTGGAAAACACCACACGAGAGCATTGTTTAACCAACGGAGTAGACAAAATATGGCACATACTAGGGCAAAAAACGGCACTTTTAGCACAATTTGCCGCATTCCCGGTGGCCAAAAAGAAGGCCAAATCTAGCACTAGGGTTGATATCAATGTTGGCCGAATCGACGTCTTTGACAGTGAACAGTTAGCTACTGCGATTAGCGCCCTTTCACCACTGTGTAAGGATGCAAACCAACAAATTGCCATACAAAAGGTGCAATCACAACTTTCGGCTGCTCGTTCACTAGATGTTAACGCCGAGCTGCTAACACTGAGTGGCAAGGCCTCAATCATCTCTGTCGTTTTAGCCATAGCAAGCGGCTTGAACGCTGATAAACCGATTAAGCAACTAGCCAAAGCAAATCAAGAACTAGCCGATGAGTTTACAGATTTAGTGCGCTTGATGGACGGTGTAGTTGAAGATTGGGAGTCTAGTACGGGTAATACAGACAATGGTTTAGGAAGGGCTCGACAGAGGTTTGCTTGGTTAAACTTCCCAGATTCAGTTAGTGAATTGACTCCCGAAGAGATAGCAGACGGAATTGAAATTCTCAAATCCATCCCTAATGCTCACACCCAAATACAGAATCTTCGGTGGATTCATCTGTCTGCACTTGCCAAATCTGGTAAAGCTAAACAGGCGGCTGATTTATTGACAGCAAATACCCTTGATCACTCAATAGAAATTGACAAGTTGTATGATTTGGTTTGCTCCCTGAAATCTCCAGATGTCGAAGATTGGTTGATAGAGCAACTACCGTCACTTGATGAGGGTGCCCTGATTCATATTGCCGGCGACGCAAAGACCTCGCTTAGATTGAAGAATGAATGCTACAAGAAAATGCAGGATATGGGTGGTGAAGGCTGGGACAACTCATCAATACAGGCGGTAGAGGTATTTGCGCAAAAACTTGAATTAAGAAGGCTAAGTAAAATTCTGACCAGTAACGATATTGCCCCGATTTCTCATCCGTATGAAGCTCTGTTGTCTTACCACATATTAGCCACCAATAGTGAGCAAGATTTGTGGGATAAATTCGTAGAAATTAGAAAATTAGCTCTAACCTCAATACACAGTACTGAACCACCTAACTATCTTACGCCAATGTCTCAGAATCTAATCATGTTAATGGAGGGCAACAAGGCAGACGATAAGCCATTTACTGTCTTGCCAAAAAAAGCCTACCAAGCGCTAAAACAAGCTAGAAATGCGCTAAAGGAGGGCGGTACGGGAATTGCCTCAAAAACTCATATTGAACATCTCCAGAACAGTGTAAAGCAGGCAGAATTATCGATACTTGAAGAAAATTTACTTTCTGTATTGATCAAAACTCTGAAGCTCAATCAGGCTACAATATCGCTGCAGCATGGCGAATCTGGTGATGATATTTTGGCAATTTTGAATGATTTAGTCGTCGGCTCTGAGATACCAACTAGACTAGTTCGCTCAGTGAGGCAATTGGTGTTTGATTATGACATCGGGTTGTCAGACTTGGTGTCATGGTATCAAAGTAATGACCCGCTATCACCCTGGCATACACTAGCTAGGGCAGCACTATTTGCTCAGGAAAATGATGAATTAAACGCAGCTCGAGAATACCGCCGAGTAGCTGAGAGCGGAGCATTTGACTTTGAGAATTCAATGGTGCTTTACCGGAAATCAATTATTCATTTGGCTCATGCTGAGCAGTGGAGCGAAGCAGTTGATTTGTTAGATAATCAACCAGCCCTCAGAACGGCGATTACCAAAAGATTCCAACTCTATCTTAGAGTGTCATTTACTGCTAGTAATCAGAAAACCAATGAAGCAACTCAACTGCTGAAGGAATTTGTTAGGCGGACAAGAGAAGTTGAGGAAGAGAACCTTGAAGGCGAAATAGTCAAGAAAAAAATCACCTTTTTTGCTGAAGATGAACTTGATAGTTTACGCAATTATCCATTCGAGCATTCAAGAGTATTGCCATCTGAGCCATTTTCAGGTCGCGTGACCGCTGCATTAAATTCCATTCAGCGAAATAAACGTAGAACCAGACACGGGTTTGATGGTAGATTCCGCACTGAGATGCTCCAAACTCCTCCATCAATAATGGCGCTATACGATATAGCAAGGGATTCTGCGGAAAAGAATCCTATTGAAGGGCTGATGTATCTTGAAAGGGCACAGAATTCGGGTAAATTCTCAACCTCAGAAATGAAACGCCTGTATGATGCAGAACGGAGTCTTTTTGCCACCCACAAGAAACAAATCCCGAACTCTGCTCGACGTTATTTGAAAAATCTGGCTCTGCCACCACTGGTGATTGTCGATACTAACATCTTGGTTGATGCCTTGGTCGATAAAATTGCTCAAAATTTAGAACTAGCCAGCGAGACAAGCCTTGATTCCTTCGAACATGACAATTTTCACAAAGTGCTACTCAGCCGGGCGAATGCTGGTAGAATCAATCTATGGTTGCCTTCAATAGTTAGGCATGAGATTACAGAACTTAGCAAAAACCACGGTAGGTTACGGGCTAAATTCCAGTCTTCGTTGGTAAAGCCGGAGGTATTAGACTCTGTTTTTGATGATAAGAAAATAGCTGAACTAGTGGATGAGATTATGTCGGAATTTAATCGTTGGAAACCATTTGATGTACACCTCGAAAACGAAGCTAAAGAAGCAGAATATGTTGAGCAAATTACGACTTTTTTGAGTGAATATGTCGAAATTTATGAAGAACTTACTGAAATGAAAATTGCGAGAGATAAAAAGCAGAACCGGACAACTATCGGTGCCGATTCAGTCTACCCAGAAGAGGCTGACCGTAACATTATGGCGATCGTTAAACTGTTAGCATCACAATCACTAGAAGGCCTGGGTAGTATACTGATTGCAACCAGAGATGGTGATTTTACACTCACCGCAAGAGCGTTCGAGGAGCGCTTTGGATATGGGATAATCAAGAATAGTAAGATGCTGAATACTTGGCTTTCATAATCAACCTGCGTCCACAATCTTACACTTGAGGATTTTATTTTCACATATGTGAAATTATTGCATCGCCAAATTCGCTACACTTTAACAGCGTAGCATCATCCATCAACCTCTCAAAATCGTAAGTCACGGTCTTAGCAGAAATCGCTCCTTCCATACCCTTGACAATAAGGTCTGCTGCATCAGACCACCCCATATGTCGTAACATCATTTCAGCGCTTAGTATAACACTACCTGGGTTTACTTTGTCTTGGCCTGCATATTTTGGTGCTGTTCCATGTGTTGCTTCGAATATGGCGATTCCTGTATCATAGTTGATATTGGCACCTGGTGCGATACCAATTCCACCAACTTGGGCGGCCAAGGCGTCAGAGATGTAGTCACCGTTAAGATTCATAGTTGCCAACACTGAATATTCGGCTGGCCGGGTGATGATTTGTTGCAACATAGCATCTGCAATCACGTCTTTCACAGTAATTGTTCTTCCAGTATTGGGATTTGTAAACGTACACCATGGTCCACCATCTAGTTCAGTTGCGTTGAATTCATTTTTCGCCAACTCATAACCCCAATCTCTAAATCCACCTTCGGTGAATTTCATAATGTTGCCTTTATGGACTAGTGTGACAGAATCTTTGTCATTATCCACTGCATATTGTAACGCCGCTCTGACTATTCTTGCAGTTCCTTCTCGGGAAATTGGTTTTATCCCAATACCTGAGGTTTCTGGGAATCTTATTTTGTCTACGCCCATTTCATTTTGTAGGAAATCAATCAATTTCTTGACACCTTCTGTCCCGGCTTCCCACTCAATTCCAGCATACACATCTTCGCTATTTTCTCTAAAAATGATCATATCAACATCTTGCGGTGCTCTGACCGGTGACGGTGTTCCATCATACCATCGAACAGGTCTTACGCAAGCAAAAAGGTCTAATTTTTGTCTGAGTGCGACATTGAGTGATCTAATCCCGCCACCCACAGGTGTTGTTAACGGTCCTTTAATCGAAACTAAGCCGTTTCTCATTGCACTGAGTGTTGCTTCAGGTAACCATTCCCCGGTGTTGTTGAATGCTTTTTCTCCTGCCAAAACTTCAACCCAGTGTATTTGCTTATTCCCATCAAATGCCTTGGCTACCGCAGCATCAACCACTTTGATCATTACCGGGCTTATATCAACGCCAATACCATCACCTTCGATATAATGGATAATTGGGTTATTTGGTATGTTAAGTGTGCCATTTTCTAATGTGATTGTCTCTCCTGCCATTCGACTCGGTTAACCCTAAGAGGATTCCCTTCAATAATGAACCGCACATCGGAGTGTCATGCGGGGGAGAGTCGAGTGGAAAGGGGGCTCAAAAGTAGACTGTTTCAATGAATCAGGCGACAGGTTAGAGATTGACTGGAATAACGGACCATCACCGGTTCAAGTTACCCTCCAGATGATTGGTGCATGTTCGCTCGCAGATATTCAAACCGGTCTGAAGGACAGAAAAATAGACAAGATTTGGATTGAGTTAGATGCCGAGCGAGCCGAGACTGCACCACGCGTATTTACTAAAGTACACATGGTGTATCATGTTGATGGCGAAGCACCAAAAAAATTGGTAAAGCGACTAGTACACAAGAGCCATGAAACCTACTGTAGCGTATCGAATATGTTCAACTCAACTGTTGAATTCTCCTCAAGCGTTATTGTTAATGGTGAAATTTGTTGATGATAATATCTGCATAGCCTTGGTTAATACGTCTCTGAGAATGTCATGTAATGGTATCCAAGCGCTAGGGATTGACTTTGGAGCTGCTTCCAGTCTTAGGATATTATTTTCTGATTTTATCTTGGCGTAAGGTCTTACTGGGCCAGACCCATCGACATCTATGATCACTGAAATTTCATACTCATTCTCACATTTTGTGACCTTTGCTGTGCTTGGGTTCAATTTTGCATTGCCAGGAACATTACTGATAATCTCCTTTCCTTCAGAGGAATGCAATTCCTGTCTAACAAGTATTTCGAGTAACTCGCTAATTGTCTCGTCCGGGAGCGAAAAGTCTCCACTTTCACTGACTAAGTCTACTGTATTGTCGTTGGTTGTTTGAATCGTTTTTTCTTCGTCCGCAAGTAGGATTGCTAGATTTTCATTTTGCTGTTTCTTCACGTCATTAGCACTTGTAATTTGATTATTACCCGAGACTCCAAGTTCGGCAAATATATCGATGTCATCTGCGTCAAAAGAGTCAGGTATCTCGAAGGCCCCATCATCAAACATAATACTTATTCAGCAATCATCATACTTAATGTGGTGTTACTCGCTATCGCCTTATGCATCATGATAGATTAATCTACTAGCAGGTTGAAAAGAGTCAAAGGTAACGGGCTTTTGGCAATAATGTGGCTAGCGCTATCGGTAGACGGCTCCTAATATTGGCACTAGCCGGTATATTCCTCTCAACCCCGCTAAACACAGTGAATAGTTTTCCCAACGGTGTTGGAGAGATTGGCAATGATGGTTGTTTGTGCCATGGAGCCTCAAATTCCGACACTAAAATTTCCATCTCCGGACTGCCAGAAAAGTTTGAATCAGCTACTAACTATAGTTTACAGTTGACCATCTCCAATGAAGAAATTGCGCGCAACAATCAATCTGCTCAGGGAGGATTCAGAATAATTGTAAATATTGGAGTGTTATACTTCAATAACTCTGAAGGCATTATCATCGATGACGGTTGGACGCACCAAGAATCTTCAAACCAGCAAAGAATTTGGAATTTCTCTTGGCTATCACCAGACGATAATACAACGATGGCTAGATTGCTAGTCTATGGTAATGCGGTAAATGGTAATCAGCAACAGACAGGTGATAACTGGAACGATTTAGAGGTCTATATTCCAGGTGTCCAAAACTTCGACCCGATACCAACGGAAACAATGACCGAGCATGAACTGGAAATCTTTGATCGAGCTATGCTGTTTTTTGGACTTATTGTCCTACTATACATTTGTTACAGAATAATCAAAGATTAATTGACGAATTCGATACTTTTGTTTCTCAGTGCTCTCATCTGTCGATTCTCGCT
>DAWS01000076.1:0-3027 GCA_002506025.1 Euryarchaeota archaeon UBA111
ATTTATTTCTGTCGAATTAACGGGAGATGCAAGTTCAGTAGATATTGAATTGAATGGCCGCATGGATGGACAACCATACGCTTGCCGAGCAGCAAAATCGTTGCTGCGGGGTGAGGAAGAGTAACTATTGACGCCGCTTATTTGCATCATCTCTAATTATTTGACGCATCTCTTCTTCTGAAAATTCTGGTCTAGTTGATTCAAGTTGCTTTATTTCTGACTTGCTTACTTTATGTGGCATCTGCAACTTCACTAACACCACCACATCACCACGCCCGGAGCCTCGTATTCTTGGCAACCCCTTGCCCCTGATTTCGATAGTTTCACCTGAATTAGTCATTTTTGGGACAACAATCTTCAGGTTACTGCCATCTATGTGAGGCAGGACAATAGTCGTTCCAAGCACTAGGTCAGCATAATTCAGTGGCAATGACATTACTAAATCTGCACCAGACCGTTCAAACCACTCATGCTGCTCAATCTCTAGTTCGATAAACAGATCACCATTCTCTCCACGTCCGCGTAGCGCAGGTTCACCCTTGCCACGCATTCTAAGTCTAGTGCCATCTTCTGCACCCTTGGGAACATTAAATCGTAACTTGGTGTCTTTCAATTGCTGACCACTGCCTTTGCAGGTTTTGCATTTGGTTTTGATGATTTGACCCATACCGGAACATGTTGGACAATCTCTAATCACATCTTGGACGAATGGGCCAACTTGTTGCCGAGCCCTGATTTTACCTTGACCACCACAATTACTACACGAAATTATGTCACCGTCTTTCGCTCCTGTGCCATTACAATCTACACATGAAGTTGGTAGTTCTATTTCCATTTCTTCACTTGTTCCCTCGAAAATGGAACTCAGATTAATGCTGTAACGAACTATGACATCGTTACCACGATTACGAGATCTTCGGGAACCACCACCAAAAAAACTGGAAAAGAAATCGCCACCCAATATGTCTTCCAGATTGATGTTGAACGACCCGCTACCAAATCCTCCGAACGGTGAACCACCTGGCGCATTGTGTCCAAAACGATCGTATGTTTGCCGTTTTTCTGGGTCAGATAACACCGCATAGGCCTCCTGAATTTCTTTGAACTTATCTTCTGCATCAGGCTCTGAACTACGATCGGGATGATACTTTCTAGCAAGACTACGAAAGGCATTTTTCAACTCTTTGTCATCTGCAGACTTGTCAACTCCGAGCACCTCGTAATAGTCTCGCTTATCTGCCATTTAATTTCCCCCTGAGTATAACCTATTACACTAACATCTTTCAATATCACGGATTCGTTGCTAAACCCATACCACAATTATCACAATACCTGTCATTTGGTTTAATCGGGTAACCACAGGAGGGGCAGGTGAGTGCTTTGTTCGGTGACTGTGGACTTACAAATGATGGATTATTTGCAGATAACATTGCCATTGATTCCAGTGTTTGATCTAATGACTTGTTATCTATTGGAGGCGCAAACGCCGATGAACTCTTTGCCTGTCCTAGCCGGACAGACTGCGCATCGTTTGATGATGCTTGCTGGTCCTCACTAAAATTATCGATATATTCACTGTCTGGTCCAATCTCTACCTGATTACGTTCATATTGAATCGGGGCTTGAGGTTTTTCTGCCCGAACTGGAGCTGCATCTGAGGCTGCTTTTAGAGCAACTTGACGCCTTTGTTCACGTGTGTCAATGGCTGAATTATTGCTAAAGATACCAATTACGAAATCCAAAAATCGGTCCATAGGACTAGATTTCCGTCTAGCACCAATGGTTGATTCTACTTCCATATCATCAAATGTTGATTGACCAGAAACTCTACGTGTAGCCTCAATAACTTTTTGAGATTCATTCAACATTGAGACCTCCACTTTATCATCATCAGATAGTTCTAATTCCGGAGCCTCACGTGAGATAGAGGATACCTCTGTTGAAAGATTAGACTGTTCAGACAACTTATCAGGCACCTCGACATTGGTTTGCCATACTCCTGCCTCTTCCGCTGCGTAGACATTTTTCATTTGTTTCATAACCTTGGAACGTCGATATTCGTAATCTCTAATAGTATTGGATTTCCGATAAATTAGGATACCTATCAACAGCCCGAACAAGTAATAAGGAATCATTAATAGTGGTTCAATCGAAAAGACATCTCTTAGTGGAGTGACAATAACGTGAACAAATCCCAACAGCAATAACGGCATTGCAGACACACTCTTTGCGCTCAGCGATTTGTCTGCCATATCTTTCACCCTGTGGCTTAATTGCTTCCTAATTTATATTCCCGCTGTTTGATTCTCGATCGTTGAATGATTTTGGTTTGCCAAACAACCCATACAACAAACCAACAGAAAAACTGGTATGAAGTATTGTAATAGCTAGCGGAACACCGAGTAGGTGTGAAATTCGCATTGAATTTAATGTCGCTCTAATCCCTTCTGAAAACAGCACCGCTAGGTATAGAACAATAGGAATGTACCAGTAAATAAACCCTAATCCTAGCATCAGAAGGGTAGTTATCAAACCGAACCATGGGAGCAACTCTCTGAGACTAAGACGATTGGCATGGCGCCTAACCAACTTTGTTCGCCAAAAACCATACCTAAAGCCCATTTTAGACCAACTACTCAGCGTTGTTCGCTTAGCCATCTGAACCTGTATTGAGGCACTACGAAACAGCTGGTAGCCACTTTTTTTCATTCGCATCGATAAATCACTATCTTGACTAGTAATGAATGTGGAATCCCAACCACCAACATCATGCAGTGCCTTCCTATAGTGCAAACAAAATGCCGGTACATTGGTTTCCTCAATTCCAGTAAATTTGTCAAATTGCCCTTTTCCACGAGCAATAGGGGAGGATAATGCAGCCTCAATCCATGACTCTACTTGCCCTAGTTCACCTCTTCTAGGGACTACACTGACCCCTAAAGCACCGGTGGTGTAATCATTCGATGTTTGCAATTTACCCATGGTTGAAACAAGCCTCTCAATGTGTTCAATTTCAACAGTACAGTG
>DAWS01000076.1:3416-4118 GCA_002506025.1 Euryarchaeota archaeon UBA111
CGTGCTTCAGCGACATATTTTCCCGGATTATTATGCAGATGCAATGTTGGTTTTTGTTCTTGTCGCATACTGATATATTGCTCAATAACTTGAACCGTATTGTCTGTTGACCCCCCATCGAACACATATATGTGGTGTAATTCTGCAGGATAGGTTTGATTGCACAATGAATCTAAACAATCAATGATTGAATCTGCTTCATTTAGCACCGGGATGACTGAAGCAACTTCAGGATTGAATGCCTCAGCCATGCTTTCCCGTCATCTTGTGTGTCTTGATAGTTACTAAAACTAAAACCAAAATAAACAGTTTGAATAAGAAAACCCATGTCGCCACACTATGACTGAAAGCAAGATACTATTGAATGGAGTCGATGAGGGCATCAAGATAGTGATTTCATCTCTTGTTACTGGTGCTGAATCACCCTCAATGGTGTTAGAAAGTATCCAAAATGTATTTCCAGATTTTGTCTCTGAATTGGTTACTGAAGAGCCAACTTTTGGTTCACCAGTAAATGTTTTGTTTAAGCAAGAGGATGTTTCCTTAAACCAATTTCTTGCTATGATCCACAAGCAGGCAATTTTAGACACTGCATTAGATATGATGAGTATAAATCTAGATGATAATCACACGTATTTTGAAATCCTCCGCCAAGCTTCAATAGCAAACAAAGTAGCTTTCAACCTCGATGGACAAAATCCA
>DAWS01000101.1 GCA_002506025.1 Euryarchaeota archaeon UBA111
CTAGGTCATGATTGGTCAGAAGATCAGGAAAGACTGCTTGGTCTATTGAAATTATGTCAAGACGGCGACAGCATCCCAGATGGTAGAAATTTTCCTCGTATCGGGGTTATTGGTAGTCGTAGTAAATGGCAATCATTTAGCCGAGCAGCAACAGAACAAGGTATCAACAGCGAGCAACTCGATAGCGTAATTTGTCCCATCGGGCTGAATATTGGTGCGGAATCACCCGAAGAAATAGCCATCGCAGTAACTGCGCAAATTCTAAGTCTAGCAAAAGGAGTTTCTCCAGCCGATGAAAACTGGCGACAGTCACTCTGAAACTCTAAATATTTCATTTCTGAAATATCGCAGTTCTTCGATTGACTCCAATATGTCATCGAGGGCTAAGTGTGCAGATTTTTTACGGTAGCGACCAACTTTTGGGTGCCACCGTCGTGCTAATTCTTTGACAGTTGACACATCTACCATTCGGTAGTGTAGGTAATCAGCCACTAAAGGCATTTCTTTATCCAAAAACCGGCGGTCATTCCACACACTGTTGCCGCACAGAGGGGCGGAATTAGGATCAACCCATTCTCTGAGAAATTCTACGGTCTTTTCCTCGGCCTCGCTCAAGCTGACTCCTGCAGTTCTAATCCTGTCAACTAATCCGCTGTTATTGTGATGGGTAGTATTCCATTCATCCATACCAGCCAGTAATTCTTCGGAGACTATAATCGCAAGATTAGGTCCTTGGGCCAATATATTCAAATCGCTGTCTGTAATTACGGTAGCAATCTCGATAATTGATTCCTTGGTTATGTCCAGACCGGTCATCTCCAAGTCAATCCAGACCATGCGCTGACTTCTATCTCCCATGTCAGGCCCTACAACAATAGGCATTTCAACACGGCGGCCGATTTAGGTGGATAAGTCTTAATCAATTCTGAACGAGCAAACTTTTGGTTTGCTGAATATTTTGTGTCTGAATTTTGCCACTAAACTATACGCAATGTTCCTCGCAGGTAACGGCACTAGCCAACAAATTGGATACCAGATTCGATAATACCATTTCATGTAAAGCAGGCATCTTATTGCGGCACTGGATTTCATGTATGGTTTGCCGTTTCTAATCAAGTAAACAGTATCTGCTGCAATAAATTTCTCGGGCATTGTCATAATCACTTTTTGTGCATCATCTGAAGTGTTTGGTCGATAGCCAAGATTTGCTTTTTCTGATATCCGCTTGTCGATGAACACTGTCAGCCGATGACATAATCCACAGTCTCCATCAAGAAACAGGAAATCTCGGTTAATATCTTCACCAATCCGCTCTGACATTTCTATAGAATAGGTTCTGACATAAACACCATCAGAATAATGCGTCAAGTCAGGAGTTGAATGGTCAGCAATGCCAAAATCGAAACTTTTCGTAAGAGAGTTGTCGGTCAACATAACTTCAGCAGAACAAAACTCCCATGGTTCGTGGTGTGTATAACCACGCATAATTGAGCCACCCTTACTGGTGTAAAGGCTATATCTTTCGAACAAGAACTCTTCCAAACTACCTTGCTGTGCACGGCTTTGAGGACCTGAAATAGTTGTGCTACCGGATAATCCCATGTCTCCAGACTTTCTCCGGCTCTGCCAACTCACGGTGTTCTCCTTGCTAACTACCCTGCCCCTGGCGTAATTATATGGTAAGCCATATGCTTCAGTTGCATAACTGCAAGTAATCATACTCTTTGCTTCCAGTGTGAGAAAAAACACCCCAGGGATACCATCTTTCTTCACGTAGGTTCTAACATTAAATTCTGGGAACGTCGAAATGAAAGGAACTGGGAAAAACCATCGAGGTCGGACATTTTTCATGATAAACGGAACCACTCCGACAAATGCCTTGCCATCATATGTATCGATTTCAAGTCCATCCGGAATGTGTGGTTGTAATTTATTGATATCAACTTCCCAGTGCATGAAAGTTAAGTTGCGCCACTCTTGAGTCAGTGCATGACTTCGTGACGGCATCGGAAATGGGAGGTGGGCTGTCGGTAGTTCTCCCATTACTGCAACGCAAGATTTTATGTTGCTTCAATATAACCAATGAAGCATCTTGTTACAGTCCATCGCCTAGTTATATTGATTTAAGTTCTCAACTAGGCCGTAGTATGGCGGAGGCGATTGAAGCAGAGTTGATTCCTGGTGAGTCATCGACAAATCTACTCGCCACCTTGCTAATTGCGTCGCTACTTATCAGTGCCATATTTCTAGCCATTGCCTATTCCCCGAGTGAGACTACTGTGTCTAACTCTGTCGAAGTAGCCGACTCAGACGAATGGCGAGCGTTTTCGGTAGTTGCACCGATTGATACCGGGATAAATGTCTATCATGACCACTTTAGGACCAATGAAACCTATCCACAATGGTTGCTCGATGACCTAGGCGTAAACAGGGTCTGCGAATTAACATTCAACGGCACATGGGCAGAGCGTTACGAAGCCGACCGAGCAGATTGTTGGGATAATCTCACCACCTCTGACATTGTCTATTTCCCTGGCACCAAAATTATCGGGACATCACCAGATGGTAGCGGAGGTGTCCTGATATTAGACGATCCATCAGACGGACACGGAACGGCGGTGACCGGGTCAGTCATAGACGCTAATCCGGACGCAGTTATTTTCTTCGTTGAGGGTTTCTCTGACAGCGCAGTTCTTGCAGCAGCAAATCAACCTCTGGTCGATGTAATATCTACTTCGTTCGGTGCTATCGGTTCAATTCCAGTGCCCGGGATTGAGGATGCAACAAGGGTCGCAGTAGTAGACCACAACAAGCTGCATACCGGTGCAGCAGATAATTCTCCTTCTCCGGCAATCCAAGATGCAACTGCCGGTCCACCGTGGTCAATAGGTATCGCTGGATATGCAGAAGAGGGTGACGATCAGAAGGAGATAATGTCAGGTTCTTACCCCGATATTTCGGCTGATTGGACACAATACCTGCCTAATCACGATGACATTGATGGTTATCATGAAACCTCAGGGACATCTTTTGCAACTCCAAGGACAGCAGGGATTATTTCATTTGTTTTGCAAAGTTTGCGACATGAGTTTGCTGATTCGAGTTCCGGTGCCTCAGAGGACCGTGGTGGCATGTTAGTCACTGGGAATAATTTTTCAGTATCTAACGCAGATGTGCGACAAGCGATTAATCTCTCAGCATGGTATCCAGACTTTGGCTGGGACCCAACATCTGGAACTATGCCTATATCCCCCGTATTGCCGTGCACACAAACAGGCTGGGGTTTAGTCAACTTGTCAAATATTCAACCGCTCATCGCCCATCTAAACGAGACATCACCGCTTCCTGACAGACCGTCTGATGTTGAGGCATGTATGGCTGCAAATCAGGAGATGCGAGAATCATATTGGGGAGCATACCCCAGTGCAGCGAATTCAACAGCAATCGTCACCGCAGATGAGTATGCAACGAGGCACATTTGACCATTTTGGTTCAGTACTTACATACCAATTATTGATTAATCAGTGATGATTGGGTAGAGTTGTATGACTAGAATGAGTAACAAGGTCTCAATCCTGTTGATTTCCCTAATGCTGCTGCCTTCACTTGGCGCAATCGTTCCAGTAGATGCTGAGGTTGTCTCTCAGGAAGAGGAAGGCTGGTGGGTGGACACCACAGTGGATCGTAACAAGAACGGCATTGGTGACATGATTGAGAAGCATATCGATAATCCTATTTTACTCGAAGATGGAACTTTGCCGATAATTGTTGATTTTGATCACACTCCGGACCAAGCAGATGTTGACATGCTTGTGGAGAATGTTAACTACGAACATGAGTGGTTTTTACCTGGTATTGATGCCCTAGCGGGTAGGATTCCTGTTTCCTTACTTGAGCGAGCAAGCAATCTGCCTGGAGTCGTAATGCTGGAACTTGATGGCATAATGTCGATTCAAAATGGGGATGCAGTCGCTTTGCACGGTGTTGATAGTGCTTGGCAACAGACAGGGTATGATGGGTCAGGCACCACGGTTGCCATCATCGACACAGGCATTGACGGAGCTCATGCAAGTTTAGATGACCAAGATGACGACCCTGAAACTAATGACCCCAAAGTGATAGCATTTTATGACCCAGTCAACAACCCAACTTTGACCAATGGGACTGAGATATTCCCATATGACGATCAAGGCCATGGTTCTCACTGTGCAGGAACCACCGCCGGAACCGGTGCACCAACCTTTGAAGATCCGGGAATGGCACCCCAAGCAAAATTAGTCGGAGTGAAGGTTTTGGATTCTGGGGGTTCAGGCTCCTTTGCCGTGGTAATGGCTGGAATGCAGTGGACCATCGATAATCGCTACCAATTCAACATAAGGATCGCTTCCATGTCACTTGGTGCTTTCGGCATAATTGAGTGGCAGTCATCAGAAGAAGACAGCGTAAACCGGATGGCTAATGAGATGGTTTACAACGATATCACGCTATTTATTGCGGCAGGAAACTCTGCTGGTAGAGGAACTATTGGAACTCCAGGTAGCGCTGAAGATGCAATAACAGTTGGAGCACTGGACAAGGATTCTTCAATTGCGTCATACTCAAGCCAAGGTCCTACAGAGGAGAATAGAGTAAAACCAAACGTTGCTTATGTTGGCTCAGATGTTATGTCTGTGGCTCACAATACAGGCGATGGATATACCGCCTTTTCTGGTACCTCAATGGCGACACCGGGAGCAGCTGGCGTTGCAGCTCTAATGCTACAAGCCAATCCTGGGTTGAGTCCATTTGAAGTTAGGAATTTCATGCAAGAAACCGCAGAATACCGAGCCTGCACCTACATGGGAGACCCTGCCGGAGTAGACGGCTGCGATGACAACGACGCACAGAACCTAGTCACTAAGAATCGACAGAACAATGTCTACGGACATGGCGAAGTCAGGGCACCAGAAGCAGTACTTGCTGCAGCAGAGAAATACTATGTCTTCGATAATTCGATGGGGATAATGATTGAAACCGACCCAACCCATGACAATACCCACACTCACTTGACACCGAAAGAGTCAATCATGTTCACAACCAAAGGCGACATTGATTCGATACAGTGGCGAAGTAATCATATTGTCGACGATTGGACAAATCTTCAATCCTACCGCAGTGGCGATACTGGCGGACAAATCACGGCACTAGATCTGATACAGCAATTCCAACATCTGCCAGGAATAGACTTAGAGGGTAATCACACCATTTCCATCAGAGGTCTACAATCAAATCAAAGCGGTGGGCACTCCTCATCACCGTTGGTGACAATTGATGTTATGCTGATGGATACTGCATCGGCTTATCAACAAGAATCGGTAGACACTCCCGGTTTCACCTTCATCACAGTTTCAGTCGCCTCCGCTATCGCCCTGTTTGTCAACCAAAGGAAGCCAAATGAAGAACAACTAGTTGAACAATGATGGCTAAAACAAACTATTCAATCCGTTGTTAGGCGGTGAAATAAAGAGTGGCAGGTTGTGGCCACATCATATGTCGTGGCTCAAAGACCCAGAGGGTCAGGACCATCAGAAACTCAGCCTAACATATCGCATGTTACGCAGATTCAATCGTTCGCTGATGTCAGTTTGGTTCAGGGAGTTGGATATAGTTGACAATGAGAATATCCCACATGAAGGAGGTATCATGTTTGTTTCTTGGCATCCAAGTGGATTGATCGATCCAATGCTCCTTCATGCATCTCTACCTGGTAGGCTGTCCATTTTGGCTAAACATACCTTGTTTGACATGCCAATAATTGGCCGGATGATTAGAGGTGGCGGTGGCTTGCCGATATATCGAGCAAAGGACAGTGATAATGTTGAGTTAGCAAAATCAAACAATGCTGCAATGCTAGAAAATGCAGGAACCGAAATTGCCAACGGAGGAAGACTACTATTGTTTCCCGAAGGAAGAACTCACACTGAATCAGATGTCAGCAAAGCCAAAACGGGGGCTGCAAGGATAATGCTCAATGCTTTGCGCAGTGCACAGAATAGTAATCTTCCAACACCAACACTCATTCCGGTCGGCCTTCACTACTCCAATTCTAACAAGTTTAGAGAAAGAGGTGCAGTAATTCTTGAGCGGCCTATGAACCTACCAGAAATTCCACCGAATTTAGATAATGACGAGGAGCAAATGTCAGTTGACCAAAGCTGGGTTCTAGAAGTTACAGATTCTATAGAATCTGAATTGAGGCGTGCTAGTTTGTCGAAAACAACTTGGGAAGAGCGTCGGCTAATTTGGTTAGCGAGAAGTGTTGCTTATGCCGAGAGAGCCGCTCAGAGCGGCGAGAAGCTCCAACGTCCTAGTTATGCAGATTCAGTAATTGGAGCAAGGCGGCTTAGAGCGGGTTGGGAATATTATAACGCCAATAATCCAGAAAAAATCGCCCCTCTGGTCGAGCAATCGAAGAACCACTTTGCTGAGTTAGAATCAATTGAGGCAACGCCTTATGATGTGGCAGCAAAGCCAGAGAAACCAACATTTTTTGGTTATTTGACTGCTTTAGCGTCGTGGCTTTGGGTGGCGGCATGGATGCTAGGATTGGTCACTTGGAGTGCGATACTGGGCAACGTCCCGCCATATCAAGCAAATTACCTGACAATGTGGCAATTAAGGAAAAGGGGAGCAGAGGAATCAATCTATGGAACGTTGAAAATAGGTGTTGCAGTAATTATGTTTCCAATCTGGTGGATATTTGTCTCTCTTGCTGTAACGGTGATGTTCTTAGCGACGGAAAGTCCAATCTATATACTACTCAACAAGCATTGGTTACTGGCGTATTTTACTCAAATCAACCCGGTGATAATGTTCTTTGTCCTGATGTTCTGGTGGCCTACCTCTGGCAAATTACATATGAAATTATACTCTAGACTAGTGTGGAATTGGCGTAACCTTAAGCGGTGGAAAAATTGGCGAAAAAATCAACAATACTGGAAAGAATTACACACTAGGCAGCGGAATATAGGGGCTATGTTGATTGATTTAGGTGACGGATTGGTGCTGCCCGGTGATGAGGAATGGCAAGACCCAATTACTGGCAGCGATGATTACAATTATGTCAAATCAAGGTTTTGATTTAATTCATTTAATCCCTATATTGATATGCATCCATTCATAGGCCGTAGCGGGTGAGCGTGTGGTCGGTTCAGAGTATGTAAAAATGACTCCTCCGGCCGACAAAACCATTTGGAGCGCAACGGTAAACAAAAAATCTGTTGAATTATTGATAAATTCAAATGCAGTCCTCTTGGATGTCCTTAGAGATCAGGTTGGCACCCTCGGGGTAAAACGTGGTTGTGATTTAGGAACTTGCGGTTGTTGTACCGTTATGATTGATGGAGAGCCGAGATTATCTTGCTTATGCTTAGCCGGTCAGGTGTCAAAAACCTCGATTACTACAGTCGAGGGTCTTGCCGACGGCGCACACTTGGCACCAATTCAGGCATGTTTTGCCAAGTATGGGGGCTCTCAGTGTGGGTTCTGTACGCCGGGATTCCTTGTGGCCTCACAAGCTCTGCTAGTTGATAATCCCTCACCAACAGACCAAGAAATAGCGGAGGCGATAGAAGGTAATCTATGCCGATGCACTGGCTATCAACAGATAATCGAGTCGATTCAAGAAGCGGCTAAAATACATCGAGGCGAAGTTGCACCTCCGACGCCTGCTTCAGATCCTCATCCGGATCCCCATCCGGGTGGGCCTGGAGAGCCGTCGATGCCTCCTGGCCATGCGAAGTGAGTGTTATGTCAGCAGGGTATCGTCAACAACCGGGTAATTCCTCATCTAAGAGGACGGACGGCAAAAGAATCGCCGGCAAACAGGTATTCCCGCCGCCTGGATCTGGTGGCTCGAGACCCCAAATGAAGGAAAGAGACCTCGATTATATCCCTGAGTCGGTTGGTGGGAAAGAACCACAACCTGCTGGTTCACACATTCATGACCGAATCCGAACTGGAACGGTGGTAGGTAAGTCACTGTCACTGGTTGATTCCAATGCTAAAGTCACTGGGCAAGCATGGTATGGTGATGATGTCAGGTTACCGAATGAAACGATTGGTAAGATTCTTCGCTCACCTCACCATTACGCCAAAATTAAATCAATAGATACATCAAGAGTTGAAGCATTACCAGGTGTTATTGCAGTTGCAACAGGACAAGACGCGAGCAATAGTTTTGGAGTTTTACCGGTCACTAAAGATGAACACGCAATGGCAGTAGAGAAAGTCAGGCATATGGGTGATCTAGTCGCGTGTGTTTGCGCAGAAAGCGAAGCGATTGCCATTGAAGCACTGTCCTTATTCGATATCGAGTGGGAAGAACTAGAACCAGTATTTGACAGAAAAATGGGTTTGGAGGATGTAGATGAACCAATCCATTGGCGAGGTAAGTATCATTTGTCAAGAACCAATGTCCAAAAGCGTGTGTTCCAAGAATTTGGTGACCGTTCTTTGGTTGAAAACGCACATGCTTCATCTCATGGTAAGTGGAGCATGGAGGGGGTACATCATGGATTTACTGAACCACATGCAGTAGTTGCGCATTGGGATCCTAATGGCAGATTGCAACTTTACACCCCGCAGCAAGTGCCACATTATACTCATCGGGCATTATCCACAGTACTTGATGTCCCAATGCACCAAATCAATGTCATACGAACTTTTGTTGGCGGCGGTTTTGGGGGTAAATCTGACCCCTTCCCGCACGAAATGTGTGCTGCAATCCTTGCCCGAAAATCAGGACGGCCCGTGAGGATTACCTTTGACCGTGAAGAGGTTTATTGGATAAATCGTGGTCGCCATCCTAGTGATATTGAAGTCAAAATGACCGCGGACGATATCGGCAGAATCTCTGGTTTTGATATCGATGCGCTCATCGATGGTGGCGGATTTGCTTCCTTTGGTCACGTTACATCATATTACAACGGAGTGCTCGCAACAGCACCATACGAATTGGGTTCATTTCACTACACTGGCGCTCGAGTTTGGACCAACAAACCGGCCTCTGGAGCAATGCGAGGTCACGGTGCAGTCAATACGCGGTGTGCAGTTGAGGTTGGACTCGATGAGATGGCAGAACAAATGGCAGTCGATCCAATAGATCTCCGCTTGGCCAATTTATTGCCACCACATAGCCGAACAATAACTGGGTTTAGAATTACGTCTAACGGTATGCGCGAAGCATTAGAGGAGGTTAGAAATGGCTCAAATTGGGATAAAAAGTTCCGCCAGTTGCCGCTTGGTAAAGGCATTGGGGTTGGCTGTGGCTTCTTCATCTCAGGTTCCGGGTTACCAATTCATTGGGACCCGAATAGATTTCCCCACGCAACTGTCCACATACAGGTTGACATGGATGGCGGCGTTACGGTCCACACCGGTGCGGCAGATATTGGACAAGGTTCCACTACGGCGGTAGCCCAAGTTGTAGCGGAAGTGCTTGCGCTACCGATTGAGATGATTCATGTCAGGAGCCATGAAAGCGATACTGCTCCAGTCGATTTGGGCTCTTATTCCAGTAGAGTCACTTTCATGAATGCCAACGCCGCAATAAGAGCCGCTTTGGAGATTAGGGAGCAAATCCTCAAAGCTGCATGGGACATCTTGGGTTATCACCCCAATACACTTGTTTTGAACGACCGTCGAATATACTACAAACACGATCCTTCAATTGGTGTCTCATACCTAAAAGCACTGCACAAGGCGCAAGAGGACAAGGGTTCACTCATTGCTAGTGGTGCCTATCGTTCTCCGCCGATGGGCGGTGTCCACAAAGGAGCAGCCGCCGGGCTAGCTCCAGCTTATTCTTTCTCAGCTTATGTTGCTGAGGTCGATGTCGACGTTGAACTAGGATTGGTTAAGTGTACGAATGTTTGGGCTGCCCATGATTGTGGTAAAGCACTGAATCCACTGGCGGTTAAAGGCCAGATAATTGGTTCATGTCATATGGGCTTAGGTCAGGTATTATCGGAAAAAATGGTCTATGGCAGAACTGGACACTTGCAAAACGCTAACCTCCTCGAATACAAAATTCCGTCTGTTCATGAAATGCCACATGTGGTGCCGATTATCATTGAATCATGCGACCCGGAGGGACCGTTTGGAGCAAAGGAAGCCGGTGAGGGGCCGCTCCTACCAATTCTTCCTGCGGTGGTAAACGCAGTTTACGATGCCGTGGGCGTCAGATTCAGAGATTTGCCACTTACCCCCGACATTGTCTACAAAGGTATCGAGCGGCAGCGAAGGGCACTCAAACTGGATGATTGTCTCGAGTTACCAAGCCCTCGGTTAGAGCATGGGCCGATGCAGGAGGTCTTGGTCGCCCGTGCGGCTGAACATAAAACTCGAGACAAAGCAAGACAAAGAACTGAAGATACATCTCATTATGTCAATGGTGTATTGTTTGGTTTTGATCCCAATATACCTCTTGAGGACCAAGTTGATGGCTGGCGAATGGCGACAGAACCAGACCCTGAACAACTTGCTGAACTTGGACTAGCTGGTAAGGCTTGGCTGAAGAAAACGCAGCGTGAAATGGGGCGTGACTGACTATGTTGATGCCACCATTTACTCTCCATCATCCAGAGAGCATCGAAGAAGCGGTAGAAACCGCATCAAAACTCATAGCCCAGGGTGATGACTTTGACTGGGTTGCCGGCGGTACTGATGTAGTTCCAAACTATAAGTGGCGTATCAACCCTAAACCCCATGTAATCTCATTGGCAAGCATACCAGAAGCGAACCAGACTAGTCGCTATGAAATTGGCTGTATGACAAAGCTATCATCGTTAACAGCGGATAACGAAGTCCATCCACTAATTGTGGAGGCAGCATCGAAAATTGCCTCATCGTTGATAAGAAAAAGTGCCACCGTTGGCGGCAATTTGTGTCTCGATACACGCTGTTTTTGGTATAATCAAAGCGAAGATTGGCGAAGATCAATCGATTGGTGCCACAAAGCAGACTGCGGCACTGGAGCAGATTGCCGAGTCATCCCCAATCAAAACACCTTGTGTGTGGCTACTTACCAAGGAGATTTAGCTCCTAATTTCATGGCACTTGGCGCAGAGGTCACTCTTATTGGCCCAGACGGCAAAAGAGTCATGCCGTTGGAAGAATTTTATCAACTGGATGGCATGAAAAAGAATGTCTTGCAGCGTGGAGAATTCATGCTAAAAGTTACTCTACCTAAGGATGCCTATGACTACGAAGGGAGTTACCAGAAACTTAGACTTCGGGAGTCTTGGGACTTCCCTGAAGCAGGCATTTCTGCGGCGTGGAAAAAGGGCGATTATTCCAGTCTGAGGATTGCTTCTACAGCCCTTGAATCAATACCAAAAACCCATGATGACCAAGTGAGTGAGTTCGTTAGCGCTTGGGAGAAAGGTGCAACAATTAGTAAGTTATCAGATGCCATAAGGAAATCAGTCAAACCAGTGAATAACACCGCACTACCACCAAATTATCGAAGGTCAGTTGTGAGGATTTTAGCAAAGCGAGCTTTGAACAATATAGGGTGTGAGTAATTGCAATCAATTAACAAAATTGTTTTTCTTGCTAGCATATTATGTCTATTATCGCTACCTTTTATCGGTCTAGCAAACGCTCAAGACCAAGTTGAAATTCCTTCGTGGGAGGTTGGCTGGGAGACTAATATGGATGGTGTCTATGAGCTTGAATTATCAGGCCAAGAGGATATAATGGACTCAATAGAGTTCTTTGTGGCCAATGAGCGAATGGTTGATCTCAATCTCGAGATTAGCATTGAATGGGATGAATCCGACATACCAATAGAGTTGGAGTATGATGAATCAATATCTGTTGCAGCATCTGATAATCAGACATTTAGTATTGAAATTTCCGACGTTACTGGTTATGCATTTGAGCGGTCACCAACGCAATCCATGACATTGTTGCTGAGCGCTCAAGAGGTAGCTTTAGAGCAAGCTATCGCGACACAAGAAATCGATGCTGAACTGGCTGTTCCATCGGTGTTTGAGTTGGCTATTGAGTCACAATCGAAGAACGAGATACTCTACGCAGGCTCATCTGTCGAGTATACCATTATGGTGACCAACAACGGAAACGGAAAAGATGTGATTAAGATGCCTGAATCATCGGTAAAGTCGTGCCCGAGTGTCACAATTGAAGGTCTTGACGCCATGAAGGACATCGAATTAGTTAATTCATCGACCAAGGAATACGATATCCGAATCACAGCATCTAGTTCACAACCAGAAAGGATGTGTGAAATCACTATTTCCATAAAATCGGCAGGCAACGGGCAAATTGTTAGCACCATCTTTCAAGTGGAAGTAGTCTCAAACTCAGCCAATGATGACGACCGTGTCATTCCCAATGATGATGAGCCGAGTGATGATTCAGAGACACAATTAACCGAGACAAATACTCTTAATTTCCTAGGTATCTATGAGATAATTCTAATCGTATTTTTTGCTATGTCTTTCCGTTGGCATAAAAGATGTTAAAAAATGGTGCACAGGGCACGATTTTACTGGAAAAACACGTCAGGTAATTTTGCATTCGAGCCGTATAAATCATTGTATGACCTTGCTCACCAATGAGCAAGCATTATGAGTGGAAAGAATTTCGAGGTAGTAGTAGTGTGCGACGCATTGCGCAAAAGGGTGGATAATATGGCAGAAGAAGAGAAGAAAAAATTCAGTCTTGAGACTTGGCTCAAGGCTGGATTCATGGCTTCTTTACTGTTGTCAGTCATTTTGATAAGTTTAGTCAGTCTTGACAAGGAAACCGTATTTTCACCTTACGAACAAGACGCAGAATATTACAACATACAACTAACTGAAATGCGCTCAAATCTCGGTGATGATGGTACTGGATACACCGTTGCCAATACCATGTCGACACCTATGTTAGTCAATGACTGGAAAGATCCCCACCGAACACTCCTTGTTATTGCTGCCCCAGAAAAGCCATTTGATGCAGCAGAAGCTGCGGCAATTCATGATTTCGTGACTAAAAAAGGTGGCAAGGTTGTATTAGCATCCAATTCTACCAATGCACAGTTAGTTGCTAGCGAGTTTGGAGTAAAATACTTCGATGCGCCTGTTGTTGACCCCTTTCAATTCTATGAGGTGGCCGATGAAACAGGAGCGGCAATAAACCCAGATGAGCGCAAACTATGGGCCGCAGCCAGCCTAACGAGAGATGTTACACAGATGGGCGATGAAAAGCACGTACCATGTTCCGGCGAGAACATTGCTAACGCCCAAGTGAACGATTGCCGAATGCCTGTGCTATTCCATCGTGCTACAGCAATACAAGTTTTGGATGAGGAAGTTGACGACGACCGCGATGTCATGGTGCTTGCTCACGCCTCTACCCCTGCTTTTATCGCAAGACAGGATACCAACATAGATAACCTAAACAATCCTACACTCGGTGAAGGAAAAACAGGTTTGATAATCCGTATGGATTACCCTGGAATTGAAGTTTTAGACGAGCAACCCAATAACAACTTTGGCGAGGTTGATGTTACGGGTTCGATTGTTTTTATCTCCGACCATTCTGTTCTGGCGAATCATTTGTGGAATCAAACTATTGCAGAGGAAACCGGTAAGCAACAATGTGACTCGACCTTCTACGTATCAAATGCTCTTGGTAACTCACATGCATGCTGGGATAGCGCATTATTCTCCTCTGATGGTGCAGAGGTTGTATGGAATGGTAACGGGCCATATTTCCAAGCATTGTTTTATGATATGATGGAATTTGATAACGAGGAAATAACCACCAAGGTTACCAGAGACCCATCGGAATTCAATCTGGTTTTCGATGAAAGCCGTCACGTATCCAGCGCCTTGTCGTCCCCGTTCACTGAGGCAATCGGAGCGGTCGTTCTACTCACCAGTGACAATGTTTTGAAGTGGCTGATTATACTGAATTTGTTTGCTCTTTTGGCCATTGCCATCATGGTGGTTCCAGAAAAAGAGAATTGGCGCCACGTCTTTGACCTAACTAGATTTAGAGAGCGACCGACAAAGATTGACTCTTCACAATATCAGATGCGAGTAAGGGAAGCATTCTTGTCCAAGGTCAGACAGTTTAATGACCTCACTAGAGATGAATTTGCTCGCAAAACCCCTGCGGAAATCATGTACATGGTAAGAGATCCGCGCCTGGTCGAACTGATAAGTTCGAACCGTTCCTACTCCAACGAAGAATTACGGGAAGTGATTCCCCAAATACGTCGTTGGGGCAAATAAATAGGAGGAAAAAGACATGCAACCAGCCCCCCCACCCCAGCCTGCGCCAGCGCAGCCAGGGATGCCAGCAGCACCTGCACCAGCACCGCCAATGCCAGCGGCACCACCAATGCCAGCAGCACCGGCGCCAGCGGCTCCAATGCCAGCAGCACCAGCAGCACCTGCACCAGCAGCCCCAGTAGCGCCAGCCGCTCCGGCCCAGCCGAAGCACCAAAGTAGCCCAGAAGTTCGTGAGAGACTTTCTGCTGTCGGAGCGATCGCTCAAGCGATTAGCGCCGAGGTTCAGAAAGTAATTATCGGTAAAGCTCACATTATCGATAATGTTCTAATCAATATTCTGTCCAACGGAAATCTTCTGTTCGAGGATTATCCGGGATTAGCTAAGACTTTGATGACCAACACTTTCGCCGATGCACTTGGCTGTGATTTCAAGCGTGTGCAATTCACACCTGACTTGCTACCCGCAGATATCACCGGTACCAACGTATATGATGCAAAGAAGGGTGAGTTTACTTTCAAACCAGGTCCACTGTTCTGTAACTTGTTACTAGCTGACGAGATTAACCGTGCTCCGCCAAAGACACAGGCAGCATTGCTTGAAGCTATGCAAGAGAAGCAAGTGACCATCGGAACAGTAACCCACAAGTTACCAGCACCGTTCATTGTTATGGCAACCCAAAACCCTGTTGAGCAAGAAGGTACTTATCCGCTACCAGAAGCACAGCTTGACCGATTTATGTTTAAGATGTCAGTCGGTTATCCAGACAGAGCAGATGAAGACGAAATTCTTGCCCGACGTATCTCCCGTGGAAAAGATGCTGTAGATGTTGATGTTATTACCGACCCTCAGCGTGTAATCGCTATGCAACAAGCATGTGAGGATGTATACGTTGACCCTGCACTAAGGATGTATATGGTGGAAATTGTAGCAAGAACTAGAGAAGACCCGAGGGTACTTGTTGGTTCATCGCCTCGTGGTTCTCAAGCGCTATTGAAGACCTCGAGAGCTGCTGCAGCGCTCAGAGGCAGAGATTTCGTTACGCCTGATGATGTCAAAGCAATTGCAGAACTAGCAATCGCTCACAGA
>DAWS01000030.1 GCA_002506025.1 Euryarchaeota archaeon UBA111
ATGGATATTGGATCGTATGAAGGAGAATTGTCTTCCACCACTAGATGATTGAGCCACAAATCAACCGAATCCCTGATGATCAGACCTGAACCTGCGGAATTAGATACCGTACAATAATTACAAGTCACATCACCAGAATTAGTCTCAATATCATTTGATTTTTCGAACAATAGCCCTGCCTGCTCGGTATCAGAAAGTCCCAAATTACCATTACCATCAGCGGTTAGATTCGACAAAGTAACGTAGCGTGAATCAAATATGTGAGCGCCAGATTGACCGTTATCAGCGAGATATAAATCATCGACTATCAAAGTTGATGAGTCAACAAATAATCCATCTTCTGTGTTGTTATGCAGTGTCCAATCAGAGCCCTGCATTGCACCACCAGAAGTTGCAGAAATGCCGGGGCCTGGCGCCCCGCTTATCTCCAAGCCATCAAAGGTAGGTGCGAAGAAAGATGATCTAATCGCCAAACCTGCTGAGTGAGCACCTTGACCAGGATCGCCGGAATTTGAGATTGTTAGATTCTTAAAAGTGGTTGAAGAATCAACGAAATAAAGCCTCAGTCCAACAGTTGTCGAATCTTCAATGACCGTGTTTTCGAACCATGCTCCGGTAGCATTAACCTCGATGGCAGCAAAACCAATGTTGGAAGTTTTCGCATTCGGTCCGCCTGTCCCCCGCACGACTGTATTGGTGAAATCTGCTGATTCGTAATTGGTAAAATTAGTATGGTTTGCTTTATCGATGTATATGCCTCTATACATTGAATTTGTCACTACACAGTCGCGCACGACGGCTCTGGTATAGCCGCCATCGTCAATGTGGCGAATAAGAATGCCATAGTCGGACTTATCCACGGATACATTTGTTATCAATGGACGGCTGTCTTCTACCCAAACACCTGCAGATATTGCCAGTGCCCCTTCTGCAGTAATGTTATCGATGGTAATCTGACGGTATATCCCTCCGGAATCTCCCCATATGTTTAGACCACGAATTCTCGTATCGCTGAGGACTGCCCGTTCGACAACTGGTGCTGAGCCAGCTCCTACCGACAAACCGATACCAAATCTCCAATCTGCATATGAAAAGCCTCTACCGGACTGATCAACGAGCAAATCACGAATGGTTGGATTAGCGCTCGAGAAGAGGTCTACCCCAACTCTAGATGGATTAACCACCGTCACATTATTCAGAATAGGGTTTGAGCCATAAATGGTAATTCCATACATTGAATTTTCAATTGAGAGATTATCGATAACCGAACCTCTGCCATACGAGGATTGATTGAATTGAATGCCGTAATGCAGTCCATTACTCACTCTATCGAGGGTCACCCTGCATGATGTATCGCCCTGCACAATTATTCGCCCATCAACAAATAATCTAGCTGCGTTTGGTAATTTGACCACTGTGCATGGTGTGATTATTAGCTCATCCGTTACATTAACGGTGTAAGAATCTGTTAACTCTATGACCCCACTCCAAGTAGTCTGAGCACGCGCAGATGTTGGCTGATGGTCTGCCTGAGTAAGTTTTCTGTTTTCAGCATCAATTAGGTTTCCCAGCGATACGCCAAGTAAAAGAATCAACATTAACAAACAGGGGACATAACTCCTAATCCCCTTATCCATAAAGTCGCCTTGGCTCATCACGCTTTTCAATAGTTCGTCTTGATGGGCAATTCATCCACAGTAAAATGTTACAGTAAGCAATAAAAAATGAGTGGCGGTGGAGAGACTATGCCTGAAGCATTCGTCTTGTTCAAAACCCTACCGGCAAGAGAGCGTGATGTGTATCAGACCCTCACTGACCACAGTGCAGTCGTTGAAGTACACGCACTTTACGGTGAATACGATTTATTGGTTCGCGTCAGTTCAGAGGATGCGCGCAGACTCTCAGGGATGCTGATGAGTGACTTTAGGCAAATTGATGGAGTAAAGGATACGCAGACACTGATTGCTGTGGAATATTAGGTGATATTATGGCAATAGGATTCGTTTTGATAACAACCGAGCCGGGACAAGAAAAATCGGTTAGAGAGCGCTTAGAAAAAATTTCTCTGGTCACTGACGGATGGATGCTATTTGGCGAGTATGACCTCATAGCACGAGTTCAGGCTGATGACGAGTATGACCTCACTAGATGTATCGTAGAAGATATCAGGCCTATGCAGGGAATTGTCGAAACCAAGACCTTAATCGGTGCGGAACTCTAAATTTGCGCGTGAAGTTTCAGCTCAAGTTTAGTCGCAACACTACTACAGCCTGCATTACGGAACTGCACCAGTGACTCGCTTAGTGAGGCCACATTTTGGTTTGGGTATATTTGTGAATGCAACAACCACCATCTAGCTGAGTAACGAACCGAAGTATTACTGCGCAAGAATGATTCTGGCTTTTTCAATGTTTCAAATTGAGATTTTGCCACTGCTTCATTTTTGAAAACCAATGATTCAACAAATCTCAATCTAATTGATTCAGCCACCAAGCGGTGACCGATTAATTGGCAGTGAGAATCAACAATATCTGATACCTCATCAAGCGATATCAAACCGTTATGATATCTCTCAATCTCAATCTTTGCCTGCAAATGAAGAATTACTGAATCATCAATCGGTCCAATGGTAGAAAGCGATTGCAAAATTTCAGAAGTCGCAGAATAATCTTGACGATTTAATGCAATCGAGAACCTAATGAGCGAAATTGCCACAATTACGGATTGCCGCCCCTCCTGTAAATCTG